>JAYVEF010000279.1:0-2807 GCA_043748965.1 Burkholderiales bacterium | reverse complement strand
ACAAGGGCGCCATCTGAACGATCTGCTGCCGCTGCCGCTCACACGTGAAGCGCTGCAACTGGTAAGTGAACGGGTTGACCGAGTTCAGCAGGCACTTGGTCGGCGTCTGTTAATTGAAAACGTTTCGACATATGTGCGGTTTCACGACGACGCCATGAGCGAGGCTGAATTTCTGGCTGCGCTGGTGCGCCGGACCGGTTGCGGGATTCTGCTCGATATCAATAACCTGTACGTGAATCAGCACAACCACGGCGAAGACGCGCTGGCCGCAATGGCAGCACTGGCACCAGACTGCATCGGGGAATTCCACTTGGCCGGCCATCTGGTCAGCGACGATCTTCTGATCGACAATCACGGTGCTCCGGTCGCGGCTGCGGTCTGGATGCTGTACGAACAGGCACTGCAACAATTCGGTACGGTGTCGACCCTGATCGAATGGGATACCGATATCCCGGACATCGCGGTCCTGCTTGATGAGGTGCAACGGGCTCGCGCGATCGCTGAAAAAGTCCAGCGTGATGCTCCTGACAGGCGGCTGGCAATCCATCAGCAGAGCATCGTCGCAGCCCTCTTCGACCGAACACTTGAAGCTGATGCGCTGCCGCTTTTCAAGGGCGATACGGAAAGAGTGCGGCAACGCCTGGCGCTATATCGCGGCAACGTGAACGCAACGTGGGGCAAGGCGCTGGCAGCGGCATATCCGGTCATCCAACAGCTGGTAGGCGACGAGTTTTTCGATGCTCTGGCGCGGGCATTCGGACGCACCTGTCCCTCTGACAGTGGCGACTTGAACGGCTACGGAGCAGCGTTCGCGGATTTTTTGGCGCACTTTGAACACGTCGCCCAGTATCCGTATTTTGCCGATGTCGCGCGCTGTGAATGGGCCATGCATCGCGCCCACTTCGCGGCACCAGCGGCGGCCATGACAGCGGCGCAACTAAGCACGTTGACACCAGAGAAGTTTGATCAATTGCGCTGCAGTTTGCACCCGGCCTGTCAATTGATCGATTCGCATTGGGCGGTGGTTGACCTTTGGCTGGCGCACCAGCCCGGCGCCGCGATGGCGATGCCAGCTGCGCTGGCGATTGATAATTTCGGCATCACTTGCAGGCCGCAGTGGCGCGCGCTGCTGCTGCCGTTATGCGCCGCCAGTCATGCCGTATTACAGCGGCTGCACCAAGGCGAAACTTTCGGCGCGGCACTTGATGCTGCGCTACAGATCGAGCCTGAATTTGACTTGGCGCCGCACCTGCAGCGCTGGCTAGACCATACGCTGTTGGTCGGTGCCGAAAATCAATTGCCACCTTCACGAGAAATATAAAATGTCTTCTTTCATTCGGCTGCACCAAGGACTGTCACGTTTTGATGACAGGATCAATGCTATCGGCGGTGCGCTCGCGTTGCTGGCAATACGGTTGTTTGTCGGTTGGCAGTTTTTTAAATCCGGGCTGATCAAGTTGGGTGACTGGGGTGCCACACTGTCATTGTTTCGGGATGAATACCAGGTTCCGCTGCTGCCGCCGGAGTTGGCCGCCGTCATGGGGGCGGGCGGCGAACTGGTGTTCCCTGCGCTGCTGGCAATCGGGATATTTTCACGTCCAGCTGCGCTCGGATTATTTGCGGTCAATCTAATGGCTGTCATCGCCTACCCGCAGTTGTTCCACTTCGAATGCCCGGCCGCGATCAATGACCATTTTTATTGGGGGGCCTTGCTGTTAGTGCTGGTGGCATTCGGCGCTGGGCGTTTTTCGGTGGACGGGTGGTTGCAGCGAGGCAGACGAGACTAAACGGTGTGCGGCGCAATGACGCGCCGCATATCGCGCGCCGTGGATTTTAGACTGCATCAGGATCGCACCCATGACGTCATGCGGGGTTGTGACGACGTGCGAAATTCAATATTGGTAAGGCCGATGGACCCGGCAGGGCCGGTCAGGAAGTCCAGCCCCGGCTTCACCGGAAAAAGAAAATTATCGCGCAGGAAAATATCGGTATGGCAGTTAGCGCTAGCGTTGTACAACTGCGGTTTGATTTCTTGCCAGACCCCTTCGCTGACCCATCCATACAAAAAAAGTTGGTTCGGGTACAGCGCGCTGTCCGAATCGAGATAGCCTTTTTGCCCGAGACGCAATACCGGATGTGGTGGCGGCGCGTCGCCGATGAAAAGATCAATCCATCCTTCTGAAATTGAAAACGTTTGTTCGGTCTCATAACTGGACTGCTTCAACATCAATTGCCATTTGCAGCTGAATTCGGCACGCTTTTCAAGGCCATATTTTTCGGTCCACATTGACTGCCCATCACAGACAGTTAGCTGGACCCGTACGATCTGACCTACCAACGTAGGCTCGAGCGCGCGGATCTCGTCAAGATTTTCGTGCAGATTCCAGAACAGCCATTTGGTCCGCTCATGGTCCGTCATGTCCGCTAGGTCTGCCACTGGCCGCACACCATATGATTCGATCGCTTTTAGTACTTCGCGCCGCATGCGCTCATTGAGTTCGTCAAGATCGACGCTGCCTTTTTTTGCAAAATCTATTTTCATCATCGGCTCCGGAAAGTCAAACACCCTTCCCACAGTTTAGAAGACATTTTTCAAATCGCAATGTGTCGGCAAAGGATCGTCTCTGCCATGTAGCGCGCGCCATAACGATATCCGACGTAGTGTCTGGTCGTCGGTGATGACAGGACGCGACCGGATTGCCTTTGACTCAATCGGCCTGATTCAGCTGCGATGCCAAAAACGCCGCACGTTCGCGTCCAGCCGGACTCAGCGTGATATGCAGACTGCCGCTATGAATGAATAATTC
>JAYVEF010000278.1:0-9326 GCA_043748965.1 Burkholderiales bacterium | reverse complement strand
GAATCGAAAAACCGATCTTGAGCAGCAGCAGCGCTACCAGTGCAGCCACCACCATGAACAACGCATTCAGTATATTCATGCCGGCAATCGTGCGTGACAAATGCTGCGGGTCGCAACGGGTTTGAATCAACGCAAACAACGGCACGATATAGAGCCCGCCAAACACACCGATCATCAGGCAGTCCATCAGAATCCGAACACTGCCGTGCTGGCCGATGAAACCCGTCATGTTTACCGTTACAGTGTTGGTGTAGCCAAGGCTGGCCAAAAAAAGATCGAACCCGAACAGCGACAGACCGATCGATCCGAACGGTACCAGACCGATTTCAACCTTGTGGCCAGACAGACGTTCGCACAACAGCGAACCCGCGCCGATTCCGAGGGAGAAAACCGTCAATAGCAGCACAAACACGCTATGGTCGCCGTGTAGATAATCCTTGGCATACACCGGAAATTGCGCGAGGATAATCGCTCCATAAAACCAGAACCACGAATTGCCCAACAAGGACAAGAAAACCGGCCGGTTCTGCCGCGAATAATTGATGTTACGCAGCGTTTCGGTGATGGGATTCCAGTTGATCTTGAGCGAAGGGACCGGCGCGGGCGAGACCGGAATTGCGCGACTGGTGATCCAGCCGAGTACTGCAACCGCAATCGTGCCGAACGCCACCAGTTCGATGCCCCACGGATTATGCACTACCAGTACCGCCCCCAGCACTTCGCCCAGCAGGATGCCGACGAAGGTACCGCTTTCGATGATGCCATTGCCGCCCACCAGTTCTTCGGGCTTGAGCTGCTGCGGCAGGTAAGCATATTTGACCGGGCCAAACAGGGTTGAATGAACCCCCATGCCGACGATTGCAGCGATCAACAGAACCAGGTTGTGCGTCATCCAGCCAGTCGCGGCGATCGCCATGATGATGATTTCAAGTAGCTTGACCGCACGCGCCACCCGCGCCTTATCGTACTTATCGGCGAGTTGGCCAGCGGTTGCTGAAAACACCAGAAATGGCAAGATGAAGAGTCCTGGAATCAGGTTGTTGAGCAAACCCGATTCCAGGCTAGTCCAGCTTGACGCATCGTAAGTCAGAATCGTCAGCAACGCCGTCTTGAAGACGTTGTCATTGAACGCGCCAAGAAATTGCGTCCAAAAAAATGGGCCGAAGCGACGCTCGGTCAATAATGCGAACTGGCTTTTTTGGGTCATTTAAGTCGAAGTTGCATGGAGAAAAAAGTAACCTCAACCAATTCTCGCGGCTAGGGCGAGGCCACTTAGATAGGCGTTTTCGATGCGTCCGGCGCCATCCAGACCGGCGCGGAACCAGTCGCCGCAGGCGCCGATACGTGTCGAGGCTTGCCACAGACAGTCGTCCGCCAGAGGCTGCGCTGCTTTCGAGTAGCGCCAGCGATGCACCGCGGCATACACCGGCTGAACGTGGCTACCGGTGGCTTCATGAAACGCTTTGAGTAATTTTTCTTTGGCGCGTTCCGGATCGTCTTCCAGGTGTTCGACACTCCATGCTGCCGACGCGTGCCCGATCCAGTGCTCACCCGCGCGGCGCCCCGGTTTGGAAGCATCGTGTGCCAGCCATGCCAAACGGGAACCTTCTACCCAGGCACCGTCGTAGCCCAGATCCAGCGAGTCTTGAAACGCCAGCAGCAAACTCCAGCAAGGCATTAGTTTTGCACTTTGTGCTGAATTTGCAAAGGCGGGCTCTCCCTGCAATAAATCTACTGCCTGATCGGCCGGTGCACTAACCACAACGGCATCGAACGGTCCCGCGCTGGCAGTAATCGGAACCATATCGGCCTGTACTGCCAGCAACCATTGTTCGCCATATTTTTCCACAGCCTCGACCCGCTGGCCGGTCCGCAGGTCGAGTCCCAACGCCAGATGCTCACCTACGGAACGCATTCCTGGCACGCCGACATAGCGCACGGTTTTGGCGTTATCCGAGGTTGCAGGCGTGCTGACACCGTTCTTCAGCGTGACGAATTTACCGTTCCACGGCGCCAGCCAGCCTGCGCTGGTCCATGCTGCGATATCTTTTTTAAACGCTGCGCTGCTGGCGGTGAAATATTGTGCGCCATGATCGAAGCCGCCCAACTCGGTCTGGCGAGTGCTCATACGCCCACTGACTGCGGTACTTTTTTCGTAAATAGTGATACGGTGTCCTTGGCTTCGCAATGCGCGCGCGCAACTCAATCCGGCCATGCCGGCACCAATGATGGCGATCTCCATGCAGCGTTCTCCCTGTAAGTTAAACCAGAATTATTCAAGCCGACGTTAGCCGCTAACGCGCCGGTTGACACCGGAAAATCACATCGCCGACGGCGTCAGGCGACAAAAAAACCGTTCATTCTGTTGACGACAGTGATGAACGGTAGCAGAGCGCTTAACTCGATACCCGCAGGCCCTATTCGTCTCCTTCGGCAGGCCAGTCGCGAATGTACGCTTTTAACATCTTGTTTTCAAAACTTTGTGCCTCGAAGACCGCTTTCGCGACATCATAAAACGACATCACGCCCAGCAAAGTACGCGCATCCATTACCGGCACGTAGCGCGCGTGCCGCTCCAGCATCAGGCGGCGAACTTCGTTGATTTCAGTTTCTGGCGTAATCGTGATCGGGTGGTCGTCCATGTGCTTACGCACTGTCCCCTTGCCTATTTCACCCTGATTTTCGTGAATGGTTTTCATGACTTCACGAAAACTCAGCATGCCGACCAATTCGCCGAATTCCATCACGACCAGCGATCCGATATCTTTCTCGGTCATGGTATTGACCGCTTCGATCATTGGGGTTTCTGGAGTAACGGTGTAGAGAATGTTGCCCTTGACTTTCAGGATTTCAGAAACTTTCATTGTCGCGTCCCGTGTCGTTGATGCAGCGGCGCTGGCGCGCTGGCATGCAGTGGTCGATTCCTGTTTTGCATTCTTGTCATGCACAACCAATGTAGCCTAAGCGGGTTGAAAAATCCACCACCGTTAAATACAGCCAGATCAAGTTCCGCTGTAGTGGATCGTCGTTGATGTTCGATGCTACGATGCGAACCATTCCAGTTACCGAGGATACCTGTCATGAGCAGCCCCCACCATCCCGGCTTCGACACGCTCGCGCTGCATGCCGGGGCCGCGCCCGACCCCGCTACCGGTGCACGTGCGACGCCGATTTATTTGACCAGCTCATTCGTGTTCAAGGATAGCGATCACGCCGCTTCTCTATTTAACATGGAGCGTGCCGGACACGTGTATTCGCGCATTTCAAATCCCACCAATGCCGTACTGGAAGAGCGCATCGCCGCACTCGAGGGCGGTGTTGCCGGTATCGCGGTAGCGAGTGGTCAGGCCGCAATGCATCTTGGGCTGGTCACGATCGCGGGCGCTGGCTCGCACGTTGTGGCATCGCGTGCACTATATGGGGGTTCGCAAAATTTGCTGGCGTACACCATGAAACGTTTCGGCATCGATACCACCTTTGTCGATCCACGCGATGTCGATGCCTGGCGTGCGGCGATTCAGCCGAATACCAAGGTGCTATTTGCCGAAACATTAGGCAACCCCGGACTTGACGTTCTTGATATCGAAACCGTCAGCGGCATCGCCCATGCGCACCATTTGCCGCTGATGCTGGACTCGACATTCACCACGCCCTACCTGCTGAGACCGTTTGATCATGGTGCTGACCTGATTTTTCATTCGGCCACCAAATTTTTGTGCGGGCACGGTACTGCAATCGGTGGTTTGCTGGTCGATGGCGGCACGTTCGACTGGCAACATGCCTACGACCACTCGGGTCGCTTCAGCGAGCTGTGCGAGCCTTATGATGGCTTTCACGGCATGGTGTTTGCCGAAGAATCGACAGTCGCTCCTTTCGCTCTGCGCGCCCGCCGCGAGGGCCTGCGCGACTTTGGTGCGGTAATGAGTCCGCACAATGCGTTCGCGATTTTGCAAGGAATCGAAACCCTCGGTATCCGGATGGATCGCCACGTCGCAAATACGCGCAAAGTGGTCGAATTTCTGGTCTCGCATGCCGCTGTTGAATCTGTCGCGTATCCGGAATTGTCGTCACACCCGGACTATGACCTGGCCAAAAAGCTGTTGCCGAAGGGCTGTGGTGCCGTGTTCAGTTTCAGTATCAAAGGTGATCGCGCCAGCGGTCAGCGCTTTGTCGAGGCATTGAAAATTTTTTCGCATCTGGCTAACGTCGGTGACGCCAAGTCGCTGGTGATTCATCCTGCGTCGACCACGCATTTCAGAGTGCCCGCCGCGCAGTTGGCGGCATCAGGCATCACCGAGGGCACCATGCGACTGTCGGTCGGGCTGGAAGATATCGATGACCTGATCGAAGACCTGAGCGCCGGCCTAAAGGCGTCGCAGCGCAATCCGTCGAAGGGAGCATGAAATGCTGCTGAACGTACAAGGTCAGACGGCTTATTGCTACACCGGCGGCAGAGCGTTTGATCCAAGTCTGCCGACCGCGGTGTTCATCCATGGGGCGCAACATGATCATTCGGTCTGGGCCTTGCAGACGCGCTATTTTGCGCACCACGGCTTCGGCGTGCTGGCGGTGGATCTGCCCGGCCACGGTCGTAGCAAAGGCGCGCCTCTCACGAGCGTTGAACAGCAGGCCGCCTGGCTACTCGCATTGCTAAGTGCTGCGGACGTCGAATCCGCGCGGCTGATCGGGCACAGCATGGGCTCGCTGATTGCGCTCGAAGCGGCGTTCCAGGCGCCGCCGCGGGTCCAGAAATTGGCGTTAGTAGCGACCGCCTATCCCATGAAAGTCTCCGACGCGTTGCTCGACGCGGCTAAGGATCATGAGCAGCAAGCGATCGAAATGGTCAACCTCTGGTCGCATTCGGGTATCGCCCAAAAACCGTCGTCACCTGGTCCGGGATTTTCGGTAATGGGGGGGAATCGGCGTCTGATGCAGCGTGTCGCCGCCTTACAGTTGGCACCAGTCTTTCATACAGATTTCGCGGCGTGTAACAACTACCGGAATGGTGAGGCCGCGGCAGCTTCGGTGCAATGTCCGACACTTTTTTTGCTCGGCCAGTTGGACATGATGACCTCATCGCGCGCCAGCGCACCGTTGATCAAGGCGATCGCGCACGCCATCGTGACGCGTCTGGAACATTGCGGTCATGCCGTAATGGCCGAACAGCCCGACGCGACGCTGGCGGCACTATTTGGCTTCGCAGGCGGGGAATGATCCAAGGAATGATCAAATGCTTGCGTCCGCCTCATCGCAGGACTATTCTGAAATTACAAGTTACGTCCCTAGGAGAATTTCATGGCTAGTGCAATCGAACAACGGATCGATTCGTTCGCGGAGTTCTATCCGTTTTATCTGACGCAGCATGCCAACCGCGCCAATCGCGAACTGCATTTCGCCGGCTCGACGCTTGCCCTACTTTGCCTGTTCGCGCTAGTGTTGAGCGGCAATTTATGGTGGGCTCCAGCGGCCGCGATATGCGGCTATGGGTTCGCCTGGGCCGGGCATTTTTTGATCGAAAAAAATCGCCCGGCGACCCTACGCCAACCGTGGTATTCGCTGATGGCGGACTGGCTTATGTACTGGCAGATGTTGACGGGCCAGACATCGTTTTAGGTCGCGCTACCGCTGGCTGCCCGTCGCTTTCGATACGGCTCTGCTCGGCCTCGAAATAGCCTGCCAGGGTTTGATCCAGACCCTGTTCGATGACGCTTTCAACGTGCTGTGCCAGTGCGGCGGAATGCGCTGAGTCAAACACGAACAGGCGATAAACTTCGGCCACCTTCAACTGCTGAGGGTGCACCAGCAAAGTCCACCGGTCCCTACTGTAGGTCGCAGCTTCACGCCATCGCCGAGGCCTTTTGGGAAGCTCGCATTTGATGCGGCCGACCCACCCGGCATCCAGCATTTGCTGCAACAGCGTCTCGGATTCGTCGAATCCGAGACGCGTGCTTGCGCGGATCACGTTGGCATCGACCATCGACGACGCCGCCGTGCTGCGCGACAGGTACAGCACGCGCAATATCGCCATCGCGTCGATAAAGGCACTACCGGGGCGCGGCACGTGCCACCAGCGCTCATATTTGACCACAGGCAATGCAGCGGCCAGCAAAGCACCGGCCAGTGTAATCATCCAGAACATGTAGATCCACACCAGAAAGATCGGTACTGCCGCGATCGAACCGTACACCATCGTGTAGGTCGGAAATCGCACGATATAGGTCGCAAAAACGCGCTTGGCGATCTCGAACGCCAGTCCTGCCAAAAAGCCGCCCCAAGCAGCGTCTCGCCAATCGACCGTGCGGTTCGGCACCGTGACATATAGCAGCGTGAATGCGCCTGTCGTCAGTAACAGCGACACTGCCGTATAAGCGATCGCACCAAATAGCGGAATCTTCAGCACTACGCCATTACTGGCCGTAAATAAATACGAGGTGACAGAAATCGACACGCCGATCAGTAGCGGACCAAGCGTGACGATCGCCCAGTACACCAGCACGCGCTGCAGAAACGGGCGCGTCACGCGTACGCCCCAGATTTGATTGAAGACACGGTCGATGGTCGACATCATGGCCACCGCCGTGATGATCAGCGCGCCGCCGCCTATCGCTGACAGCCCGGTCGATTTGGCAGCAAACTGATTCATGTAACTGAGGATCGTATTGGCGATCGGCTTGGGCATCAGGTTTTGCGAAAAGTATACTTCCAGCGCCGTGCGAAAAGTCGCAAACAGCGGGAACGCGGTAAAGATCGCCAGCGCGATCGTCACCAGCGGTACCAGCGCCAGGACGGAGGTAAACGTCAAGCTGCCGGCCACCTGCGGTAGGTGTTCTTCGTCCAACCGACGTGCTGCAAAACGGAACAGATCGCGCAACTGTGGCCAGGTCAATCCGTGCAAACGCGGAAGACGGCGATGTGGAGTATGCAATGGCGTCGATTCAAAGTAGTGGAGCGTGACTGGCGCCGTCGGGCGAGTTGTTAGCGCGACTGCAAGTCCAGTCGCAAAGCGCCCTATAATATCAAGTATGAACTCCACTCCAATTTCGATTCTGGTTTTGTATTACTCACGACACGGTAGCACTCGCAAAATGGCCGAATTATTGGCACAGGGAATCGAAAGCGTCGATGGCTGCGACGCGCTGTTGCGCACCGTTCCCGCCATTTCGACCGTCAATGAAGCGACCGAACCCGCGATTCCCGACACGGGTGCACCCTATGTTGAACTGGCCGACCTGGAGCGCTGCGCAGGACTGGCATTGGGCTCCCCGACCCGTTTCGGCAACATGGCAGCGTCGTTGAAATATTTTTGGGATGGCACCAGCGCGCAGTGGCTGGCTGGCGCACTGGCCGGCAAGCCGGCATGCGTCTTTACGTCCACCGGCAGTCTGCACGGTGGTCAGGAATCCACACTACTGTCAATGATGCTGCCGTTACTGCATCACGGGATGCTCTTGCTCGGCCTGCCCTACACCCACCCGGAATTGATGACCACGCGCTCTGGCGGCACGCCGTATGGTGCCAGCCACTGGTCTGGCCTGAATGGTACCCAGCCTATTACCGACGAAAGCCGCTTGCTGACAATCGCGCTGGGGCGCCGACTGGCAACGACTGCTCACAAGTTGATGGCGTACTGATGCAAAGTCGAACGCAACGGTGGTGCTACTGGATTGCCGTTGTCAGTCTGATCGGGCTGATCGGGCTGTCAATCGCGTGGGAAATTTGGCTGGCGCCGCTGCGACCGGGGGGCTCCTGGCTGGTACTGAAAGCGATACCGCTGCTGTTGCCTTTGCGCGGCGTGATCAAGCGTGACATTTACACCATGCAATGGTCATCGATGATGATCCTGCTGTACTTTACCGAGGGTGCGGTACGTGCCAGCAGCGACCGGGTGACGCTCTCGGCTACACTCGGAATGATTGAAGTCGCCCTGGTCTGCCTGTACTTCTTCGCTACCGTTTTTTATCTCAAGCCTTATAAAAAGGCCGCGAAAAAAATGGCCCGCGAAGTCATCGAAAAAGCCGCCAAATGATCGAATTTATTCTGCAGTGCCGAGCTGCCATCGGTACTGCTTATGTCGTCACTGAACTAGCTGACATGACGCCGTATCTGACTGACTGGCGACGCCGATTCACCGGAAGCGCGTTGGCGGTCTTACGGCCAGCCAGCACCGATCAGGTTGCGGCGATAGTGCGCTTATGTATCCAGTTCAATGTGCCTCTGGTGCCGCAGGGCGGCAATACCGGACTTGTACTGGGAAGTGTTCCGGATCAGAGCGGCAACGCGGTGGTGCTGTCTCTGACACGCCTGAACCAGATTCGCACAATCGATGCGATTAACAATACGATGACCGTTGAAGCTGGCTGCATTTTGCAAAACGTGCAAGAAGCTGCGCAACAAGCAGAACGGCTATTTCCGCTGTCGCTGGCTGCCGAGGGCAGCTGCACTATCGGCGGCAACCTGGCGACCAACGCCGGCGGCACTGCCGTTCTGCGCTACGGCAACATGCGCGATCTGTGCCTGGGTCTGGAGGTGGTTACCGCCGAGGGTGAGGTCTGGAGCGGTCTGCGCGGTCTGCGCAAGGACAATACCGGCTTCGATCTGCGTGACCTGTATATCGGCGCCGAGGGCACGCTTGGCATCATCACAGCGGCGGTGCTGAAGCTTTTTCCGCAGCCAAGGGCGCGCATCACCGCGCTGGCAGCCTTGAATACACCAGTCGACGCATTGCGGCTGCTGTCGCTGGCGCAAACGCATTGCGGCGCGATGCTGACCGGATTCGAGCTGATGTCGAATTTTTGCCTGCAACTGGTGGCCCGACATTTTCCGCAGATGCGCCTGCCGTTTGCACAACCGGCCCCGCAGTATGTGCTGCTGGAACTGTCCGATAACGAATCACTGGACCACGCACAGGCACTACTAGAACAACTGTTCAGCGCCGCGCTGGAAGGAGGAGTAATTAATGATGTAGTGGTGGCGTCGTCGATCGCCCAATCCAAGGCGCTTTGGAGCTTTCGCGAACATATACCGCTGGCGCAAGCTGAAGAAGGGAAAAATATCAAACATGATGTTTCGGTACCGATTTCAAGCATTGCCGAATTTATCGAACACACCGATCGCGCGTTGCAGCAGTCGTTCCCGGGATGCCGGATGGTGACATTCGGCCATCTCGGCGACGGCAACCTACATTACAACGTCTCTCCTGCTGAAGGAGATACAGGCGAAGCATTGATTGCGCAGCAGAGCGAGATTAATCGCATCGTGCATGACAATGTGGATCGCTTCGGCGGCTCGATTTCTGCGGAACATGGACTCGGCGCACTGAAGCGCGA
>JAYVEF010000277.1:0-25018 GCA_043748965.1 Burkholderiales bacterium | reverse complement strand
TCGGCCAATCCCGGCTACCGCGATTTCGCCGTCTCCGCGATGATGGTGCAGGGTCGGCAAGTGCATGACCGCGTTTCGTTCGATATCAACCCCACGTCCAGGGCGCAACTCGAAACCCTGGTGCGCGACGGGCACATCGCCCATCTGCTGCACGCCGGCGCGCGGCTGCACCAGGCCGGTTGCAACGGCTGTATCGGCATGGGACAGGCGCCGGCCACAAATGAACTCTCGCTGCGTACAGTGCCGCGTAACTTTCCCGGCCGTTCCGGCACGCGCGAGGACAAGGTATGCCTGGTCAGTCCGGAGACTGCCACGGCGTCGGCGCTCACCGGCGTGATCACCGATCCGCGCACACTTGGCATCCCCTATCCACGCATCGTGGACCCGGTGAACCCGATTATCAATCGTGCGATGTTCATGCCGCCGCTGCCGCCTGAAGAAGCACTCCATGTGGACCTTGTGAAAGGGCCGAACATCGCTTCGCTGCCGAATTTCGCGCCGCTGCCTGATTCGATCGAAGTTGCGGTTCTACTGAAGGTGGCGAACGACGTTTCTACCGACGAGATCATGCCGCCTGGATTGCGGGTGCTGCCGTATCGGAGCAACATTCCCAGAATCGCCGAGTTCTCCTTCGACAGGATCGATCCTACCTACGCCGCGCGAGCCAAACAGGTGCCCGGCCATGTTGTGGTGGGCGGGAGCAATTACGGGCAAGGATCGAGCCGCGAGCACGCTGCGCTTGGCCCGCAGTATCTTGGGCTGCGCGCGGTTCTAGCCAAGAGTTTTGCGCGGATCCACGCGCAGAACCTGATCAACTTCGGCGTACTGCCGCTGACCTTCGTCGATCCTGCGGACTATGAGCGTATTCAGACCGGCGACGTGCTGCGCCTGACCGACTTGCGGCGTGTGCTGACAGTGGGCGGCGATCTGGCAGTCGAAAACGTCACGCGTGAGTACACGTTCCAGATGCGTCATGCCATATCGCCGCGGCAAGTGCTGTTCCTGCTTCGCGGGGGCCTGATCAGCTGGATGAAAGAGCGCCTCTCTGGTTCATCCGACTCTGGAGGCGCATAAATGGGATACAAAGCCCAGCGCCGGATTGACGCCATGTATCACGACTTGGCCGGCTTTTTCGCGCTCTAGCCGAGCGAAAAAGCCACTTTCCCGCATCAAAAAAACTGGTGCGGTGGTCATTCCTCGGCCATTCTGCTTTGACAGGCCCAGCTGCAAACGCCAAGTCCTGAACAAATTCTCCATTTCTGCAACGTGTAGTGGACTGATTTGCCCGGACACTGATGGCGCCAATACCGAGAAGCCAAATCCAAATTTATGAGCCGGAGAAATGTTTCGAATTCACTGAATTTTATTGACGACATGGTCGATTATGTGAGTTCGCGAACATACCGGATATATTAGATTCGCTATCGTATCAGCGATCAACTTGGCGCGGACTTAGAGCCAATTTCTGAGTCTGAAAAATAGGATACCAAGACAATATTTTTATGATTTCGTGCCGCAGCAAAGATGACTGGATTGATCACCGTGTGATGCGATAATGGCGCTTAGGCTTGCATCTATCGCGGAGCACTATTTACTGCAGGTCAAAAAATATATTGCTTTTCCTTCGGGTTGAAGTCAGCGAAATAACCGTCTGAAAGACGCCACGTATGGAACCGAATGCGCTTTCAGGTAACGCTTGGCTTTGCCGAAACCAGGTAGCCGCAGCTTGCCAGGACGCGCATGATGTCTTCGAAAGGCAGCCCTCCAGACTTTCAGCGCATACGGAACTCAGCGATATCCGGCAAGGGCTGTCAGTCTATTGTTCATAAGAGCACATCTATAAATCCATGAACCATTTCGACATCATCATCATCGGTGCAGGCCAGGCAGGCCAGCCGCTTTCAAAGTCGCTGGCGAATAGCGGCCGCAAAGTCGCTTTGATCGAAAGCGCCCACCTGGGTGGATCGTGCGTCAACTATGGGTGCACACCGACGAAAGCAGTGATCGCTTCGGCGCGCGTCGCGCATATGGCGCGCCGTGCGTCCGAGTACGGTATTACTGTAGCCAGCGTAACGCCGGATTTCAAGGCGGTTCTCGCGCGTGCCAAGCGCATTGTCGAGGCGTCAAAACAATCTCTCAATGACAGTTTTATCGGTCAGGATAATCCGTTGCTTGTTCATGGTTATGCTCGCCTAAACGGCCGTGTTGGGGAAAAATTCCACGTTTCCGTTGGCGAGGATTCATTTATTTGCAATCAAGTAGTGCTTGATACCGGAACACGCACCCAGATCCCACCCATTGATGGTTTGGACGGGATCAACTTCATCACAGCGGAAACATGGCTTGAACACGAACAATTGCCATCGCATCTATTGATCGTTGGCGCAGGCGCGATCGGCCTCGAAATGGCGCAATTCTACCGTCGCATGGGGTCCGAGGTCACCGTCGTCGGAAGCGGTCCACAGGTCGCCGATCGTGAGGATACGGATGTCGCCGATGCCATGCAGCACGCGCTGGAAGCAGAAGGCATCCGATTCTGGTTAAACACAAAAGCGAGCAAGGCAGCGACACGAGCAGACGGAATAGCGGTGACTATTACCGACGAAAACACGAAAGCTGAACAGGAAATTACAGCCAGTCATGTATTCATTGCAACTGGCCGCAAGCCCAATACCGATGATCTCGGTCTTCAAACTATCGGATTGGCAGTAACAAAAAAAGGAACGCTTGATGTCGACAAGTGCCTGAAAACGACTGTGCCGGGGATCTGGGCGGTCGGCGACATTCGTGGCGGCCCAATGTTTACACATACCTCCTGGGATGACTTCCGAATCGTCGAGTCCCAACTGCTCGGCGACGGCTCGCACACCACCGATCGGGTCGTCCCGTACGCCATCTTTACCGATCCGGAATTAGGCAGGGTAGGCATGACAGAAGCGGATGCGCGCGCGGCCGGCAGATCGTTCAAGGTGGCCCGCTTCGAGATGAAGGATAACGGCAAGGCACGCGAAACCGGCCAAACGGAAGGCTTCATCAAGGTCATTGTGGACCGTGATACGGAGCAACTTCTAGGTGCGGCAGTATTCGCCGGCGAGGGAGCCGAGCTAGTGCACATTTATATTGCATTGATGAATGCAAAGGCACCTTGTCGCGTACTCGAAAACGCCATCCAAATCCACCCGACGCTGGCAGAAGCGGTTCAAAGCGCCATAGCAGCGCTAAAGCTATCCTAATCGTTACTCGGTTGGTTGCCGACTGCGCCCCGCAGAATCTACCCAGTCTGCCGGGAATCATCGCCTCTTTCGAATACTCGGCAAACGCAGGTGCAGTGGGATGTTCTGCGTGACTGGCGCAATCCATGTGCGCTCAATCCGGCATTTGGCTTGGGCCAATAAGATATCTGAATGGGTCGAAAATTTCTTGCCTTGGGCCAATTTGGCGCCGGCAGGTAGCCGATACTCCAGTTTTCCCGTTTCGTAGCGCTGTCACTGAAATTGGCGCCGGTCGCCGGCTGCCATCTTTGCGGATGCCCGCCATCGCACAAATGCCTTCGATGCCGCGACTTGCCTGGTAGATCAGCGCATCGAAGCCGGGCGCGATTTTAGTTGGAAATTCCGTACTTCGCGCGACTGCACGCAGAATGATTTTTTGTGTTTCCGAGGTGTGGCAGGGCGATCCGATGGATGACAGTGTCTGCCTGATAGCCAGGCATGTGCTCGGCACCGAGATAAAGAGCCTGGATCACACCCAGCGCATCCGTGGCGATACATGAAACATTCGCACTCCTGAAAATCGCGTCATGCAACGCCCCCGCTTGGGGCAGGGGTCCCGGCGTTTCGGTAACGTAACCATCGCCGTTACCAGTCATGTCGTACTGCTCGACCGTCATCATCTCCTGCATTCAATCGTGGGGCGCCGATGCTCCGCGACAAGCGCGGTCCACCGGACTCAGCTGTCTAATTACGTGCGTGCGACCTCTTGATTTTTGCGCAGAACCAGCGTTACCTCGTGCTCGTTGCCGTCATCGTGCAGCGCCAGAACTTGTCCGGCTTGCACCACACCGTCGACTGACAGCCCAGCGACTGGCCCGACCTGACGGACCGTGATCGCATACATGCTTTCGCGATAGCGGTAGCGCACCGTGAACTGATCCCATCCTGCCGGTATGACAGGTTTTAAATGCAGCTTGTCGACTTCCAGTGACAGGCCCAGCAGAGACTCGATGATCAGCCGGTACATCCAGCCGGAGGATCCGGTGTACCAGGTCCAGCCACCGCGTCCAACGTGTGGCGATACAGCGTACACGTCAGCGGCGACGACATACGGCTCGACCTTGTAGACCGCGATTTCGGCAGCGGTGCGGGCATGGTTGACCGGGTTGATCATGTCGAGCAGTTCCCACGCGCGGACACTGTCGCCCATTTTCGCAAATGCCATTGCGGTCCAGATAGCGGCATGCGTGTATTGGCCGCCATTTTCGCGTACACCCGGCACGTAGCCGCGGATATACCCGGGGTTGAGGTCAGAATTGTTGAAGGGCGGATCGAGCAGTTGTATCAGGGCGTGATCGCGGCGTACCAGACGCTTGTCTACCTGACGCATGGCGCTTGCGGTACGCTCGGGGTCGCCTGCACCCGACAGTACAGCCCAACTTTGCGAGATCGAATCGATCTGACATTCGGGATTGCTGGCTGAACCTAGCGGCGTGCCGTCGTCGAAATAAGCGCGCCGATACCATTCGCCGTCCCAGGCATTCTTTTCAATATTTGCCCGCAGCGTGACGGCTTCGGACCGGCAGCGCTGGGCGAAGGCGTCGTCTTGCATCAACTGTGCGACTTCGCTAAAACGCAGCAACACTTCGTACAAAAAGAAAGCCAGCCAGACGCTTTCGCCTTTGCCGTGTTCACCGACCTTGTCCATGCCGTCGTTCCAGTCGCACGAACCGATCAGCGGCAGACCGTGCACGCCAAAGCGCAGACCGCGCTTGACCGCCCGCACGCAATGCTCGTACAGACTGGCTGATTCGCGGGAGCGTACCGGCAGGTCGTAGTAGGAGTCTTCGTCCGCATTGACCGGCCGCCCTTCCAGAAAATGCGCGCCGTCTTCCAGCACACCACGGTCGCCCGTCCCCATCACGTAGCGATGGGCCGCCAGGGGCAGCCACAGATAGTCATCCGAACAATGGGTGCGTACGCCTCGGTCCGCTGGCGGATGCCACCAGTGCTGTACATCGCCCTCGACGAACTGATGTGCGGCGCAACGCAACAGTTGTTCACGCAGAAGATGCGGCTCGGTATGGATCAGCGCCATCACATCCTGCAACTGATCGCGAAATCCAAACGCGCCGCCCGACTGATAATAGCCGCTGCGCGCCCACAGACGGCACGCAATTGTCTGATACATCAGCCAGCCGTTGGCGAGTATGTTGATCGACGTATCCGGTGTCTCGATCTGGACCGCACTCAAGGTGTGGTCCCAGTGTTTTCGCACTGCATCGAACGCCCTGGTCGCTGCAGTGGCACCGCGATAGCGATGCACCAGATGGCTCACGTCGGCGCTGCGCCGACCCGCCACGCCAAGCATGAAAATCACTTCGCGCTCCTGGCCCGGTGCGAGTTCTAGCGGTACCTGAATTGCCGAGCACGGATCGAAACCGGCACCGGCTTTGCCCGACAGCCGGACCCGGCCGAGCGCCGCCGGGTTTTCCAGCGAACCATTGCGGCCGATGAATTCCGTACGGTCACCCGTGACGGTGCGGTTGGCGGTATCGACATCGAAGAAAGCAATTCGCTCGGCAAACTCGGTGTTATAGGCGTTGCGCGCGAACATTGCACCACTGACCGGATCAAGCTCGGTGACGATATGCATTTTCGATTTGGCGCGCAGATCTGCCAGCACCCATTCGACGTAGCCAGTCGCCGAAATACGGCGCGGCGTGGCCGAATCGTTACGGATTTTAAGTACAGAATATTTGATTGAGGCATCGAGTGCAACGTATACGCGTAGTTCGGAGCGAATGCCTTCTTGCTGATGCTCGAAAATACTGTAGCCGAATCCGTGCCGGGTCAGATAGGTGCCCGTACCACGGCAGGGCAATGGGCTTGGTGACCAGAAACGGCCCGTGTCGTCGTCACGCAGATAGAACGCTTCGCCGCTGCTATCGCATACCGGGTCGTTATTCCATGGCGTCAGGCGGAATTCGTGGGCATTTTCGCCCCAGGTGTAGGACTGCCCGCTTTCGGAAATCACGGTACCAAAATGAGGATTGGCGAGCACGTTGCTCCACGGCGCCGGGGTGCGCTGCGTGGTCGATGTGGTGATCAGGTATTCACGACCATCCGGCGAGAAACCACCGATGCCATTGCCCAGTATCAGTGGCGGCGCTGCATTTGCAGGTGCAACGCTCGGTGCCCCCGGCGCTGATGCCAATCGCGCCGGTACCAGAGGCGGTACGCGCAGTTCGGCGGGACTGCGGCGGTTGATCTGCTCTGCCAGCGTGCCATGGCTGTCGCTGAGTACGGCGCGCGCCACCGACAGCAGCAGAATCCGGTCCTCGTTGGCGATCTGTTCAGCCTGTCGCACAAAGATACCGCCCGGTCGGTCGATCGCCTGGGATTCGATACCCGAGGCAATCAATCCCATGATCTGTTCGTGCAGTACCTGCCGATAGCTGGCGTGATCTTCGTTCCAGATCACCAGATCGACGGCCAGGCCTTTTAGACGCCAGTAGGCGTGCGCCTGAACGATCTGGCGCACCAGTTCGATGTTGTCCAGGTCCTTGATTTGCAGTAGCACGATCGGCAAGTCGCCGGAGATCGCGTAGCTCCAGAGACCCGACTGGCCGCGCCGGTTCTTGATCAGTATGCTGGCATCGGCGCGTAACAACGGGTTCATGTAGACCACCGAACTCGCCAGCCGCCCATACAACTGCGCATCGGCCTCGGTCGCATTGAGCTGACGCAGCACGACCTGACTATGCGTCCAGGCCAATTCGAAAACCCGGTCTGCGAGGTGACGGTCCTGATACTTCTCGATCAGGTGCAGCGCGCCCTCGCGCGTATCCGTCACCCCGGTGACCATGTCGATCAGAGCAGATTCTTCGGGTTCCAGCACGATCTGATAGCGGATAGCGACGATCGGATCGAGCACCGATCCGGCGCTGTCGGATAGCGTCACCGCATCGGTCAACGCATGGGGTGCGGCCACCGAATTGCCGCGACCAATGAACTTCATGCGGTCGGTCTCGAACGAGGCAGACCCGACGCGCGCGCCGTGAACAACCATCTGGTGCAACATCCACGGCATCTGTTCATTCAACGAGCGCGGTCGGCGCGTACACAAAATCGCGCCGCGCTCGAGGATCAGCTCTGTCTGGACGAACAGGTTACTGAACGCCGGGTGCGCTGCGTCGGCCGCATACGGTGCCATGACCACTTCAGCGTAACTGGTCAGATCGATGGTACGGCGCACGCGCGAACGATTGGTGATCTTGGTGCGGCGCATTTCGATATCGTCTTCAGGCGACACCACGACTTCGGTGTGCATTTCGATTTCGTTGTCGGTGCGACGGAACTCGGCACGGCCTTCAGAAAAAATTACTTCGTAATGTTTTGGCTGCACGAGAGTTGGCTGATAGGTGGTCGACCAGAAAACGCCGTCATCAAGGTCACGCACATAGCAGAACGTGCCCCAGTTATCGCGCGTGCTGTCAGCGCGCCAGCGGGTTACCGACAGGTCTTTCCAGCGGCTGTAGCTACCGCCTGAATTGGTCATCATGACGTGGTAGCGACCGTTCGACAGCAACTGGATTTCGGGCAGGCGACTCTCGGTTTTGGTGAATACCCGCATCGGCATCGACTGTTCGTTGGCGGTGGTGCGGATGTCGGCCAGCTCGGTGGTGTTGGAATAGTGCGCGGTGGCTTTCGGAATCCGTTCGTGCAGCAACAGCATGGTGGCCTGGAACAGCGGATCAGACTCGAACCGGCGCTGCATCGGACGGTCCAGCAACTGATATGCGAGACTTAAAAAGCCCATGCCCTGATGGTGTGCCATGAAGGATTTGATGATGGCACTGCTCTGGCCGCGCGGCAGGCGCGTGCTGGTGTAATCGATCGCTTCGTAGAGCCCATAGCGGCCCTCGAAACCTTCTTCCGACAACCGCTGCAAATTAGCGCAGGCGGCTTCGGGCATGACCATTAACGCCATCATGGTGGCATACGGAGCGACGACCAGATCGTCACCGAGGCCACGCTTCAGGCCGAGCCCAGGCACGCCGAAAGCGCGGTACTGATAGTTCAGCGCCGCGTCGAACGTATTGAAGCCGGACTCAGAAATTCCCCACGGTACATTGCGTTGCGCTCCATACTCGATCTGGCGCTGAACGGCAGCGCCGTAGGTCTGATCCAGCAGGGTGTCGGTAAAGTTCGGCATCACCAGAAGCGGCATCAGATACTCGAACATCGAGCCGCTCCACGACAGTAAAATCGGTTCGCCGCCGGCGACCGTCAGCTGACGACCGAGCGCAAACCAGTTTTCTTGCGGAATCTGGCCTTGGGCAATCGCCACGAAGCTGGCCAGCCGTGCTTCAGACGCCAGCAGGTCGTAGTAACTTTGGTCACGGCGGCGATCGGTGAGGTTGTAGCCGATCGCCAGCAGGTTGGTTGTGGCATCGTAGAGAAAGCCGTATTCCATACGTGCAAATTCACCAGCCTGCATTGCCAGGCGCTCGATTTCGACAATTCGAGCGGCAGCAAATCGGCTACCGCTGGCGATGGCTTCCAGCAGCGCCGCCGGCGTTCCTGCAAGTTCGTGCGCGTCTGTGCCGATATCGGCTGCAATGACTGCCTGCAACTGCGCGGACATTTGCGCAACTTCACGCAGAGTTGGAATTCGCTCGAGTGCCATGGTCACCAGTGTCGGGGCCGCGCCTTTTTGTAGCGAAGGATGCACACACCAGGGCGCCAGCGCGATCAGTTCGTCGTAGGCATCGAGACATTGCCGCGCGAGCGCGCGGGCCCACCAACGTGTGTCATTTTCTGGCGAGGCTCCCAGCACCTGACTGAATCCAGAGGCTTGTCCGGCCAGCGCAGCCAGCGTTGCCGCGGTCGCCGGTAGCGAAGTCGGCGCTTCGCGTCGGCTTAATTCAAGACGCGCACGAAACGCGTCAAGCGGTACCAGCGCCGTTTCGTCCGCAGCCGTCAACAGCGTCATCAACGTATCTTCGATACCGTCATACATCCGCGCCGATACGATCGGCGCGTCGATCAGCATCTGCAAACCGGGCCGCAGGGTCAGCAGGTGCCCGGCCAGGTTGCCGCTATCGACGGTAGAGACATAAATCGGCAGCAGTGGTCTCAGATACTGGGTGTCGTACCAGTTATAGAAATGACCCTGATAGCGTTCCAGCGCTTCCATCGTGCGCAGCGTGTTGGCGCTGCGTTCCAGCAACTGGCCGACTGGAATATAGCCAAAGTCGCAGGCAGCCAGATTGGCCAGCAACGACATGCCGATATTGGTCGGCGAGGTACGTCGCGCCACCACGGCAACCGGTTGCTCCTGCACGTTGTCAGGCGGCAGCCAGTTGTCTTCGGGCCCGACGAAGGTTTCGAAAAAGCGCCAGGTCTTGCGCGCCAGCTGTCGCAGGAATGCGATCTGGTCGAGCGACAGCTGGGCGGCTTCACGCGGTTGCGGTCGGCTGATCCACCATGCCACGACCGGCGAGATCCACCACAGCAGCAACAACGGTGCCGCGCCGGCCAGCGACAATGGATGGTCTGCTACCAGAAAGCCGGCAGTGACAAGTGCCAGGAGCGGTGCTACCCACATGACCCGATAGCTACCCGACAAACTGTCGTCTGCGCGCCGATTGACTTCGCTGGAAGGATTCCATTCGAGTAGTCGACGTTTCGAGACCAGTGTGCGCCACAGCGTTCGCAAGATGGCATCCAGGCTGGAAAACGCTTCATAGGGTAAAAAAGTCAGGGTCAGCACGCCGTGCGCCAGCTGCTGTGTACCGGCGCCGATGATCTCATTGAGATGCTGACGCAGCAGCACGTCGGCCGGTTTGCGCAGCAGGTCGATCAGCACCGACAGCGCCAGCGGTGCCAGCACGATCACCATCGCGGTTAATGTCCAGAACCAGCGCGCCTGCAGGGCACCCCAGCCGGTCAGCAGCAGCCCGACCATGGCCGGCGCCACCAGACTGCGCCGCAGGTTATCGAATAGCTTCCAGCGCGACAATGCCGAGAGCGGATTGTGCAAACGCGGACCGGGTCGGCCATCCGGCTGGCTAGCCCCTGGCACGGTTGGCATAAGCCACGGCAGCAACTGCCAGTCACCCCGAATCCAGCGATGGCGCCGGCTCACGTCGGCGCTGTAGCGCGGTGGATATTCTTCGTGCAACTGCGCGTCGCTGATCAGCCCGGCGCGGGCGTAGCAGCCTTCCAGCAAATCGTGTGACAGGATCCGGTTGTCGGGTAGCCTATGGTCCAGCGCATGCTCGAACGCGTCAACATCGTAAATCCCCTTGCCGATGAACGAGCCCTCGCGAAACAGATCCTGATACACGTCCGATACGGTCCGAGTATATGGGTCGATGCCCGGCTCGCCGCCGCAAAGTCGTTCATATTGCGATGCGTCGGCGCTGGGCAGGCTGGCCGTCACGCGCGGTTGCAGGATGCCGTAGCCTTCGTACACGCGCTGACGATCCAAGTCGTACACTGCGCGGTTCAGTGGATGGGCAATGGTCGCCACAAATTGGCGCGCGGCGTCGCGTGGCAGTTGCGTATCGGTATCGAGCGTAATCACGAAACTGACATTGCGCAGCGCAGTCAGGTCGCCCCGCACGCATGAAAAAGCAGTATCCGCGGTGCTGCGTAGAAAATGATTCAGGTCTGCCAGTTTGCCGCGCTTGCGCTCGAAGCCCATCCAGATTTGCTCGTGCGGGTTCCATCGGCGCGGCCGGTGCAGTAAAACAAACGGCGCACCGGCTTCGCCGGCATATTTTTGATTGAGCTGATCGACGATACCGGTGGCATACGCCACTAGCGCGTCGTCACCTTCAACTGCTTCCGTCGCCGCATCGGGGAAATCGGTCAGCAGGCAGAACTGCAGATGCTCATCGCGGTTGGCTAAAAAGCGGACTTCGAGTGCTTCGCATAATTCATCGACGTTGCGGTTTGAAAACAGCAGCGTCGGGGTTACCACCAGCGTGCGTGCGCTCGCCGGTATGCCCGCTGAATAGTCCATCCGTGGGAGCGGGTGTGGCGTCGATAGCAATGTCGCCAGCCAGTTCACCAGCGCGATCGAGAGCTGGCTGGTGGCGAGCAGCACCAGCAAGCCGAATGCTGCGAGTAGCCACAGCGGCGGTGAGTTGGTGGAGGCGCGCCAGAGAATCAATGCGCTGGCCAGCGCGATCGGCAGCACCATCGCGCCAAGGTAAAGCTGCAGTGGAAAGCGGTCAGCCAGATGCTGTACCTTTTGTAGCGGCGTCAGACGTATCGCAATGGCGTGTTCGAGTTGCGACAGTCCGCGCCCGACCAGATAATAGCCAACATGCGCACTGCGGTGACTGGCGCCTTCGGCGATCATTGCGCGTTGCGCCAGTTCGATTGCACAAGTGGCGACCTCATGTTCTGAGCGTGTACTGGACCGCGCGAGTTGTTCGACGATGTGCCGGTAGCGGTCACGTGTAGCAAAATCCATCGCACGATAGGTGTCGTGCGGATCATGCCGCAGCGTGAATTCAACCACGCTCATGGTTTCGACGAATTCCCGCCAGTCCATGGCTCCTAAAAACCGCAGACTGCCGATACTATTGCTGACAGAAACCTGATCGCTGGCTTGTTGCTGGGCATCGGCCTGCACCAACTGCTCGATGGTGTCACCCGACTCGGACAGCCGCTGCGAAAT
The DNA here is from genome assembly GCA_043748965.1 of Burkholderiales bacterium. Lineage (GTDB taxonomy): Bacteria > Pseudomonadota > Gammaproteobacteria > Burkholderiales > Burkholderiaceae_D > Actimicrobium. The sequence goes on along the minus strand of JAYVEF010000277.1, from coordinate 13,108 downwards.
CCAGGTCAGCGGCAATGCCAGTGCCGGATTCTGTCCTTGCAAACGGCGCGCCAGTTCGGCTACGAACGCACTACCCAGTGGTGGTTCCGAACGGGCCATATCTGCGACGATCAGGATCAGGTCACCCGGACTTTTTTCGGCGGTCTCGGTCATCCGGTCGGCCCAGCTATCGGCCAGATTTCGATGAATGCGGCTGGCATTCAATCGGGCAGCGACGCGCCGCAGATTTTCGATCAGTGCCAGTCGCAGCATGATCGGGATAGCCCACAGTTCGCCCAGTTTCAATGGAGTGACGTGCTGATACGCTGCGACGAAACGACTGAGGCTTTCTGGATCGACCCGACCGTCGCCATGCGAAATGGTTTCCAGCGCAATGTCATATACGCGCGGTCGCCCTGCCGACGGTCCGCCGGTCAGGCGCGGCAGCTGCTTACTGTAGTTCTTGGGCAAATGACGCTTGGCGGTGCGGATCTGTTCTTCGATCAGGTAAAAATTGTCCAGCAACCACTCCGCCGCTGGCGTAATCTGCCGCTTGGCGCGCACCGAACTGGTCATCAGATTGCAGGCTTCGGTGATCTTTACTTCATTGTCGGCCAGGCGCGCCAGCAACAGATCGCGCACGCCCCCATCACTGACGCGGTGAGACTCCGCCAAAATCTGTCCGTGCTGTTCCATTTGCGCTGCGCCGTACAGTTCGGCGCGCAACGGCAACTCATCGTTGGCGCCCGATTGGGTCGCGCTGCTCTCGCGCAAGCGGAGCAATGGTGTTATCAGATCCTGCAGGCGTTGGCGAATCGGATTCAATTTGGTGGGTCTCTTTCTGAAGGATCAGGAGGTTCGGGCCTTGATACCGCCGGCCGGTCGCTGAAGGGTGCAGCAATCGCGATCGGGTCAGGCGCGCTGATTGTGCCGACACAACGAAGAGGGGAAAAACGGCGCAGCGAAAGGCGTGTCGGCGCGTTTAGATGGTAGCGGAACGCTGTAAGAGGGAATGTGCGGCAGCGCACATACAACGCAGTTGCACGGCGCCAGCAAGGCCGGTTCGGCCTTGGATAGCAGAGAGCCGCCCTACCCGTGAGCGGGTAGGGCGGCGGTGATTGGCGTGGTGGTCCCCGTGTGGTACGCGGCGCTTGATTATGAAGCGTAGCTCCATATGCGCGCGAGGTCGGCTGCGCCGTCCTTGCCCTGCACAGCTTTGAGGGCCGTAGCGGCGGCCGGTTTGTCACCCGCCAGTTGCAAGGCGATGCCCAGGTGCAGCTTGGCTTCTTCGGGGCGTTTCAGACCGCCTTTGGCAATGCCCTGCTGCAGCAGGGTGGCTGCTTTCTGATACTGTTTCTGTCCCAGATAATTGGTACCGACGTTCACCAGTGCGGCCCCGGTTGGCGCCTTCTGGGCAGTAATTTCGCTGTCAGGGAGAACCTTCAGATCGCCAGCCGCAAGTGTACCCGCCCGGGCACGCAGTTTTTCGGCGCGTTTCGATTGTGTGCCACTGCCGAGCAGTTTGGCGGCGTAACCTTCTTCCAGCACCGCCGATGCTTCTGCCGGCAGATTGGCCTGCATGGCCAGTTCAGCCAACAGCAAATAATCGTCGGCATTGGTCAGCGTGGCCGTCGCGCGCTGTAAGCGCAGCACATCGATCATGTGCCGATCGGAAAAGCCCGGCTGACGCGATACCTGTGCGATCAATGCCGTCCAGTAAGTCGGCTTCGGATATTTTTGTACCAGCATTTCAAGCGCTGCCGTATAGCCGGCCATGTCCTTCATCTTCAGCGAACTGTCGGCCAGCAGTTGCAGCGTAATTTCTGGCGATGGGCGTCCTGCCTGCGCGTCGGCCGCCATTTGCGACTTCAGAGTGCCCACCACCGCAGCGTAATCACCGCTGTGATACTGCGCCTGTGTTTGCAGATTGCGAATATTCTCGCTGGTGCCGCCCTCCTTGAAATATCGCTGCGCCCAGACAATCGCCTTCGGGTAGTTTTCTGCTTTGAAATAACTTGCCGTAATCCCTTCGACCAATTGCAACTGCTCGGCAGGCGGCAAGCGAGCGCTGTCAATCACGCGCTGAAACGCCTCGACTGCGACATCGAGTTGCCCCGCGCCGGCAGCTGCTGCACCGCGCATCCTGTCGATCGTCAGGTTCTCGAACGGGGTACGGTCGGTCACCGCGTCGGTGCTTTTGATTTTTGCCAGCGCTTCGCTGAATTGTTTGGCTTTGACTAGTTCGGCGGCTTCCTGCAATGGCTTGCCGATTTCAGGCCGGACGGTTTCCGACTTTGCATCGGTCTGGGCCTGCGCCATCGGTACGCCGGCAACCAGTGCGAGTGCCAGTAGCGTGGATCGGAAAATAGTGCCTGAATTCATGGTTTGTCGTCTCCAAAATTAAAAAGGCGCTGGCCACTTCAGCCAGCGCCAAAGCGGCGTGGTGTGCGGTTATCGGGCAGCCTGTGCACGCTTGCTCAAAAAGGTGGTCAGGAGCAGCACTGGTCGGCCGGTGGCGCCTTTGGCCGCACCACTTTTCCAGGCAGTGCCAGCGATATCCAGATGCGCCCACGTATATTTTTTCGTGAAGCGTTCCAAAAATGCTGCTGCCGTAATGCTGCCACCGCCGGGTGTGCCGATGTTAGCCATATCGGCAAAATTCGACTTCAACTGTTCGTTGTAAGCTTCTTCGATCGGCATCCGCCAGGCGGTATCGCCACTGACTTTCCCGGCAGCCAGCAGTTCGTCGGCGAGCGCATCGTGGGCTTCGTCGTGGCGTGTGAAAAGACCGGTATTGTGATTACCCAGCGCCACCACGCAAGCACCTGTCAGAGTTGCAATGTCGATCACCGCTGCTGGTTTGAAGCGTTCGACATACGTCAGGGCGTCGCACAATACCAGGCGGCCTTCGGCATCGGTATTCAGGACTTCGATGGTCTGGCCCGACATCGATGTGACGATATCGCCCGGACGCGTGGCGCTGCCCGAGGGCATGTTTTCGCAAGTCGCGATGACGCCGATCACGTTCAGCTTCAGCTTCATTTCACCGAGCGCCCGGAAGGTGCCGAGTACGGTCGCCGCGCCGCACATGTCGTACTTCATCTCGTCCATGCCGGCACCGCCCTTGAGCGAAATTCCGCCCGAATCAAAGGTAATGCCTTTGCCGACCAGTACCACCGGCGCATCTTTGACCTTGCCGCCCATGTGTTTCAGGACGATAAATTTTGGTGGCTCGACGCTGCCGTTGGTGACCGATAGAAAGCTGCCCATCTTGAGCGCTTCGAGCTGTTTGCGGTCCAGTACTTCGATGCCGAATTTGTATTCTTTGGCGAGCTTCTTGGCGGTCTCGGCAAGGTAAGTCGGCGTACAGATGTTCGGTGGCAGGTTGCCGAGATCTTTGGTCAGATACACGCCGTGTGCTACGGCTAGACTCGCGGCAATCGTCGCCTTGGCTACGTCGCCATCGGCCGCAGGCACAGCAAATACCACTTTCTTGACGCCCTCGGGTTGTGGATCTTTCTTGCTTTTCAGGTCGTCGAAGCGATACGCCTGATTGCGCAATACCAGCACTGCGCAGTTGATCGCCCAGTCGACGCCCGCCGCCTTGATGTCGTCCAGTGGCAGTGCGATGATGGCATCGGCAGCGCCGATCGAGGCAAGCACTCGGGCCACCGCCTGCATCGCCGTGCCAAAATCTTTTTGTGAGACCGGCGCTTCCTTGCCGAGGCCTACCAGCACAACGCGCTCGGCGCTGATGCCTTGGATGCGGCGCAGCATCAGCGTGCTGCCGGCTTTCCCGGTAATGTCGCCAGCCTTGACGGCAGCGCTCAGTTCACCACTGGTATCGAGAGCTTTGGCAGCCGCCGTCAACTGCTTTCCTTCGAACACCCCGACGGCGATGCAACCAGCTTTGGCGTTGGCGATACCGCTCTTGGTGTCGAATGCTTTTATGCTAAAGTCCATTGATTCCTCCAATTATCCAGCCGCAATTATAGCCCCTCATGATTTTCCAGCGCGCGCTCAGACGCGAATTGATCAGTACTGCAGGCGCTGTCTTCACTACGCTCTTCTCGATAACCCTCACGGTCATGCTGATCAAGATTCTTGGTCAGGCAGCCGGCGGTAAAGTCGCGTCTGAAGACGTGATCGCGCTGATTGGATTCGCGGCGCTGAACTACATGCCGGTGATCTTGATCCTGACCACGTTTATCTCGGTGCTGCTGGTGGTGACGCGCAGCTATCAGGATGCCGAAATGGTGGTCTGGTTTACTTGTGGCGTCAGCCTCACCCGGTGGATACCCAGCGTGCTGCGGTTCGGCTTTCCGATCGTGGTGGCGACGGCGCTGCTGAGCTTTTATGCAACGCCATGGGCCAACCGCACCAGCGCGCAGTTTCGCGAACGCTATGACAAGCGTGCCGACATCGCCAAGGTCTCGCCCGGAAAATTTCAGGAATCTGCCTCCGCCGATCGGGTCTTCTTTGTCGAAGGCGTGACCGGAGACGCCATGAAAGTTCGCAACGTATTTGTCAATACGGTGCGCAACGGTAAAAACAGCATCGTAGTGGCGCGCGACGGCCATGTCGAGTTCGATGCCAGCGGCGACAAGTTCCTGGTGATGGAAAAGGGCCGGCGCTACGAAGGTTCCACCGATGGCGTCGATTTCCAGGTGATGGAATTTGAACGTTACGGCGTGCTGGTCGGGGGATCTTCGCAGATCGTCCAAAGCGACCGCTCTGCGCGTTCGATGACAACGCGCGAGCTGCTGGCCAATCGCGATGGCTACACTATGGGCGAGCTGCTGTGGCGGATTTCATTGCCACTGATGTGTTTGTTTCTGATGTTGCTGGCGATTCCGCTGGGGTTCGTCAATCCGCGTGGCGGACGCTCGGCGAATCTGATTATCGCGTTGTTGCTATTTGTTTTTTACAGCAATATGGTGAGCCTGCTGCAGGCATCGGTGGCGCAAAGCCGGATCTCGCTCGGCATAGCGTGGTGGCCGGTACATCTGGTGGCGGTGGTGATCATCCTACTGTTATTTGCGTGGCGTCTCAAGATGAATAGCGCCTGGCATCCGCTGGTACTGTGGTCGCGCATGAAATACCAGCGCCAACGTCAGCAAGGTGCCCGATGAGTGTATTGCAGCGATATTTCACCCGCGAGATCTTGCGTGCCGTACTGTTCGTACTGGTGGCGTTTCTGGCGTTATTTGCGTTTTTTGATTTGATCAACGAGCTGCCTGACGTCGGTCATGGCGGCTATCGGATCGAACATGCATTCCTGTACATTCTGCTCGGGTTGCCGGGTTACGTGTACGAGCTGATGCCGATCGCCGCGCTGATCGGTACCATTTATGTGCTCGCACAGTTTGCCTCCAATTCCGAATTCACCATCATGCGCGTGTCGAGCCTGTCGACCCTGCAGGCTGGCATGATGCTGGCCAAAATCGGCGTGGTGTTTTTGGTGATCACCTTCGTTTTCGGCGAACTGGTCGCGCCTTCCAGTGCCGAACGTGCCGAGAAAATCAAGGTCACGGCGCAGGGTGCCGTATCAAAAGAGTTCCGATCCGGCTTGTGGACCAAGGATGTGGTGCACGCCGACATCGGTACTGAAATCATCGGCACGCGCTTCATGAATGTGCGCGAAATGCTGCCCGACGGTCAGCTCAAAGGACTGAAAATGTATCAGTTCGATCGCGATCTGCGACTGGTCTCGATCATTACTGCTGCGCTAGCCGACTACCAAGGCAGTCATCAGTGGAAGCTTACTGACGTTGCCGAGACACGATTCGCGGCCACCGTGTTCGACCTGAACACCGCACCCGATGCCACGTCGGGGATTGTCACGACCAAGCTCCCGACCCGCATGCTGTCGTCCGAAGTCACGCCTGAAATTCTGTCGGTGACGTTCGCTGATCCGGATCGGATGTCAGCCATCGATCTGGCCGCTTATACGCGCCATCTGGCTGAAAACCGGCAGGTAACTCAACGCTACGAAATCGCCTTCTGGAAAAAAATCGTCTATCCGTTCGCGGTTTTCGTGATGCTGGCGATGGCGCTGCCATTTGCGTATCTGCATGCACGCAGCGGCGGCGTCAGCCTAAAAATTTTTATCGGCATTCTGATCGGTGTGAGTTTCAAATTATTGAACAGTCTGTTTTCACATGTTGGACTGCTGAACACCTGGCCGCCACTGACAACCGCGCTGGCACCGAGCGTGGTGTTTTTAATCGGCGCGCTAGGCGCGTTATGGTGGGTCGAGCGACATTGATGCGCAACGCCAATTTTAAAATTTTTGCCCCTAGGGAGATCCGATGTCCGACCAGAAGGCCCTGATCCTGTTTGCACACGGTGCACGCGACCCGCGCTGGGCAGTACCGTTCGAGCGCTTGCAGCAGCTCGCCGGTGCGCAGTTGCCGACGGTAGCGGTTCGGCTGGCTTTTCTTGAATTGATGACACCGCAATTGCCCGCAACCGTTGCGGAGTTGGTCGCGGCAGGGATCAGGACAATTACGGTGGTGCCGGTATTTTTGGGGCAGGGTGGTCACGTGTTGCGAGATTTGCCCGCGTTGATTGCGCAGTTGCAGGTGAGCTATCCGGAGTTGAGCATTGCGGTCGCCGATGCCGTGGGCGAGAGCCCGGAGGTGCTGCGGGCGATTGCGGCGTATTGCGTCGATAGTGTGATTTGATGGCCTGCTTTGGTAGCGGTCGTTACTCTTGCAATTGCTCTTGAACCGCTTCTTTCCGGCTGGGGTCACCTGCCGTAAAAGTGGTACAGGAGGCGGTTAAGAAGCGTGGCTGTCTGAGCGCAGCGAGCCTGCGCTCATCCTGTCTTCTATGTCATTTTTATGGGAACTCGAATGGCAGAGGGCAGATGGCAGCGCCCGCTTTTTTTCTTACCCACTTCTTTTTGGTGGCGCAAAACGAAGCGAACGGCAGCCGGACCGTATCTGTCAGATGACTGCGCAGGCCCTTTTACATTGACCAATATCGTAGTCCAATTTTTAGCCAATGCAAATCATCGGGCTACTTCAGCAGCGGTGCTAAACCAGACCGTATTTCTATGCTCAGGTCGGCGCCTGCCGCAACTGCGCCACGCCTCCGTTGCACCAGCGCGCAGGCCGGATCGCGGCATTGTGAAGGCCGCGTGCTCGGCTTCAGGCGCGCCGTGCCGTGATCGGGTCAGGACCGGTCACGGCAAAAATGACCGGTTCAGGCCGGCTGACGCCAAGTCCCTGTGCGTAGTCCACGCCAATCGCACGCAGGCACTCCATGATGGCCTGATTCTCGACAAATTCAGCAATTGTTTGCTTGCCCATCACGTGGCCGATCTGGTTGATCGCAGCGACCATCGCGCGGTCGGTAGCATCGGTCAGCATATCTTTCACAAAGCTACCGTCGATTTTCAAATAGTCCACCGGCAAATGCTTGAGATAGCCGAACGACGACATGCCAGCGCCGAAATCATCCAGCGAAAAACGACACCCTAAACCGCGCAAGCGCGCAATCAGCAATGCCGCTTTGGAGAGGTTCGCAATCGCAGCGGTTTCGGTGATTTCAAAACACACGACCTTCCAGGACACCGCGTGCAGTCGCTGCTGTTCCAGTACGAATTCCACAAACTGCTCGTCGCCGATCGATCCGCCGGACAGATTGATTGCACAGGTAGCGATCGCGTGACCCGGAAGATTTTTGGTGGCCGCCAGCATACGGAACGTGTTGCGAATCACCCAGCGGTCGATCTGTATCATCAGATCGTAGCGTTCGGCTGCGGGGATAAACGCCATCGGGGCAACTATCCGGCCGTCGTCGTCGAGCATGCGCAACAGGATTTCGACATGTGCGCCGACGTGACTGTCCGGCTCTCCCTGCAATGCCACGATTGCTTGCGAATACAGACAGAAGCGGTCGTGTGCGAGCGCGGTTTTGATACGCGCGACCCACGCCATTTCGGTTTGGCGTAACGACAGTTCTTCATCATCTTCACTAAACAGGTGGATTCGGTTGCGGCCTTTTTCCTTGGCCATGTAGCAGGCGGCATCGGCGGCTTTCATGACTTCCTTGAGCGTCGTGGTGCCGCTGCCTATCATGACCAGTCCGACGCTGACACCGATCGCGAAACTCTGGCTGCCCCAACTAAAACGGATATCGGCAACGCACTGACGCAGCAACTCGGCAATGCGACAGGCGTCGTCGATCTGGCAGTGTTTCAGGACCACCCCGAATTCGTCGCCACCGAGGCGCGCCAGCAAATCGCCTTCACGCAGACGCTGCTGCAAAATAGTGCTCACCAGGCAAATCAGTTCGTCGCCGGCGGCATGCCCGCAAGTGTCGTTGATCACCTTGAACTGGTCCAGATCCAGATACATCACGGCGTGCTGACGCGCAGTATCGCCGGCATTGATCAGCAGACTCAGTTGCCTCTCGAATTCACGCCGGTTCATGACACCGGTCAACGCGTCGTGGTTGGCCTGATGGGACAACTGTGCGGCCTGGCGCCGTCCTTCGCTGACATCGTGCAGGACCAGCACTGCCCCGACGATGGCGCCGTCGGGATTGCGAATTGGCGCGACCGATTGGTCGATCGGCACAACCTTGCCGTCGAGTCTCTGCAAAAAAAGGACGCTGCCTGCCGCCGGCGACGGCTCGCCGCGCAGGGCCGGACCGACCAGATCGTCGATTTCGTGGCCCGTGGCTTCGTCGAAGATGCGGCAGGCAACCACCAGCGGCCAGTTGCGGATATGGACACTGCGTTGCCCCAACAGGGTTTCGGCGACCATATTGCAGTAGGTGATCCTGCCTTCCATGTCGGTTGCGATCACGGCATCGGCGATTGCGGCAAGCGTTACCTGCGCCAGTTCTTTTTCGGTGAACGCGCGGGCCTCAACGTCTTTCAGTTCGGTGATGTCGATCAGCGTGCCGACCATGCGCTCGGCCAGGCCAGCTCCACGGCGCACCGCCTGGCCGCGCGAACGGTACCAGCGGTAATCGCCTTTCTGAGTGCGCATGCGAAACTCGAGATCGTACCGCGTGCCGTTTTTTAGGTGGTCGATTGCCAGTGCACGTGCCGCTTCGCGGTCATCCGGGTGCATCAGTGCCATGAAATCGTCCGGTCGATCGGTCAGTCCGCCATCGTCATAGCCCAGCGATTGATTCAACCAAGGAGAATAATAGGTCTGGTCACCGGCAATGTCCCAATCCCATAGCGCCGCGCTGCCTCCCTGAAAGCCGAGGGTGAAACGCTCCTCGTTTTGGCGTAGCTGTTTCTCCATGCGCGCACTGCCGGCATTCAATGCGCGCATGGTCAGAGCGCTTAATGCGAGTAGTGTCAGGGCGATTGCGCTGAAGCCGCTGATCAGCAGATTGCAGCCGCGCCGCGATGCGTCGGCAAGTGCGTGAGAGAAGCCTTCCTCGATCGGCATCAGTGCGTCGCTGATGCGATTGACTTCGGCTACCGCATTGGAGCGAATCCCCGCATCGATGCCTTGCTGGTGGGCCGCGTGGAGGTATTCGCCAATCTGGCGGAGGCGTGCGATGTAGCGGTCGCCGTCTTCCCAGTACCGGATCGCACGCTGCAACTCAGGCTGTGACTTAAAGAGGCGATAGCCTCGGATCATGGCATTGGCGTTGCCTGAGCTAATGCCACCTTCGCTCAGGCCCTGCAGGATCACCTTTTGATCTGGCACGGCCTGCTCCATTGCAAGGCGGGCACGGCGGTCACCCTCGGGTACTTTCAGTGCGTCACGGAACTGGCGATAGTCGCGTTCGGCGCCACTTGCGGCGTACCGCGTTAGCAGAAAAACGGCGTCCTTTTGTGACTTGGACCAGAGGCTTTCGCCACCGGCATACCCGAGCAGCGCCGACATCGCGACCAGGCTGACCACGGTTAGTATCGTCAGTGTCACGACGACGATCACCAGCAATCCCATGAACAGTGTGGTGCGTTTGAACACGACAGGCGGCCTCGCTGAAGGTACGGCACAGGCCCTGCGGGGCCACCAGAATCGTGCGATGGCGCGCACACGGATTCTCAAGCGAAAGATTATTGCATTGGTTTGCCATGTGCCACACCAGATTTTTGAAAGTTCACATTCTCAGCCATCTTTCAGCTCGACAGCGGGAAAAATATTTTCATATCGGTGATTCTTGGTGGCAAAGAAGCGTGTGGAACGCTTGTTGAAACGGAGCAATATCGAAAGGGCAGGATAGGGCATAAGGCATGGGCTGATACACAAGTCTGACGTACACAGAATCCGTCTAAAAAATATGCTCGCTTTCAACGACTGGCAGAACGACTTGTAGCCTTGCCGGAACTGGCGGGGCGCTGATTAATTCGAATTTTCATGTGTTGAGAATATGTAAGTCCCGTTCCCGAACGGACCGTGTAACGCCGTGTACACACCGCATCCAAAGCAGTGGGAGCCATTTTAAAATTTCGCCTATGTCAGACTTGTATAAGCTCATTGGCATAAGGGGGTGCGGCGCAGCACTGGAGGGACCGGATGCGTCTTCCGTACGAGACGCTCAAGGAGGGTGTCAGGCAGGCGATTCAGCGACGGTGGGATCCCTCACCGAAAGTGATGCCTATCAACAACGGATCGTGGTCAGACGCCCGCCAAGGCGTGGCTGCGTAGCGGTCGTCTGGCTTGGAGCTGGTGCTGTAGTCGAACGTCGACGGTTCATCGGCGCTGGTATGCCATATAGCGATACTGCTGATCTGACTCTGCAGCGCCGTGCTGGCAAAGCCGTGATCGAGTGCGCCGGCTTGACCCGCAAAAACATAGGAGTAGCGATCCGCCGCCGGAAGGCGCCACAACAAATTCTCATACCCGTGATTTTCGAGTAGTCGAATAGGGTCTTCAGCGAGATAGGCGTTGAAATCTCCGATTAGCAGAACCTGTGGTTCGCCCGACTGCGCTACCAGCATACTTACCGATTTGTCCAGCGCTCGCGCCTGGCTGGTACGGGTAAGGTTCCAGCATCCCTGGCCACGATCATGATCGAAACTGTCCGCCCCGCCACAGCGACTTTTGCTTTTCAGATGATTGATAACCAGCCAGAATGCCGCACCTGTGCGACGATCAGAGAACAGTTGAGCAAGCGGAGGGCGCAGTGCCAGAGCGGTGCCTGCTCTGGCCGGCCGCAGTAGCAATTCAGGCGCACCGATCAATGCCAGGCGCTCAGGCTGATACAGAATTGCCACGCGGATCTCATCGGTTCCCGCCACGCCGCTGTGCAGCGCTGCGTAAGTGTCGTGACCCAGCGCACGATTGATGGCGTCGACCAGATTCTCCAGTGCCTCAGTATTGTTTTCGATTTCCATCAAGCCCAGCGCTGCTGGGTCCAAGGCAATAATCGCGCTAACCAGTTTGTCGCGCTGTCGCCCGAACTCCTCGTCGCTTTTTGCGCCACGCGCATCGAGCGTGGTGAAGAAGCTCAACACGTTCATGCTGCCGATCCGCAGCTCGCCGTAACTCGCCGGCGCCGGCGGGCGCGGATTGCGGATTGTGAATACCGGTGGGCGGGTCGGCTGCAAGCGCCAGTCACCCATCAGGCGTGTCAGAATACCTTCGATTTGGTCAACTGAATCGCCGGCACGACGGGTGCCCTCGGCATCGCTCGCACTCAGGTACGGTAATGGATTCGGGCGCAACGCGCTAACGCCATCGTCCAGCAAAATCTGCGAGCGCTGGTTCAGATCGGCGACCTGCGCTGGATCGGTCAGGCTGGGATGGTTGTTCGGCTGCCAGAGACGTCCGTCTGGCGACAGCAGCAAGGTGCCATGCAGGCCGAGATCATGGTTGTCGGTAACCGTCATGGCCGACGACACACGTACCAGCATGCCCTCCAGGGCGCTCAACCGGCCCAAAGTGTCGACCGGAAAATTCAGTGATCGTGGTGCAGGGGCAGCGCTGTCTCCGCAGTCCGAAACTGCCGTGACGGCAACCAGTTTTGCAAGTCGGGTCGTGTCGGCGGTCTTATTCTTGAGTTCTTCGACGTTGCCGCTGACCTGCACATAATGCCCGCTGACGACGTGCGAAAATTTCTGTGGCAGGGTGACGAAAATGCCTTCGGAGCCAGTCGCCGGCTTGGTTGATACTGGCGTTTGCATAAAAAATCCGTGCAGTTGTCGGGCCGCCTGAAAATCTCCTGTGACGATGCCGCGCAAGGTGACTGTCTGACCAAATCCGGCGCTACCGAGTGCGCCGTCCTGCACGCTGCTGATTTTGCGCAGTGGCGTTGGCGGCGCTGGACAACGCGGCAAGCGCACTAGCGTGGTCAGCGCATCGTCTTCGCCGGTCAGAGCGTTCTGCAAATTGACAGGCTGGTCGATGGTGCGGCGACTGTCGCCGCCGCCACAGCTTGCCACGCAGCTCACCAGTAGCAGCAATAATGCATGCAGGTAGCGCTTCATGAGTGACTCCGGTGGCCGACGATGTACAGTTATGAACAACTGCATGACACGGATTACATCGTGTCCGGCGGCGCTGCACAATCAGACTGGTCAGGCCAGGCAACGATTGGACGCCTCGCCTTGCGCTGGCCAGCAATCGTGCTGGAGTTTGTGCTGAAATGCGTCACGCGATGCTCGACTACGCGACCAAGCACTGCGGCGGCATCAAACCAGCCACGCGCCGTCGCTATACAGGTTTTCACCATCCAGAAAAACCGCGTCGGTGACCGCAAATACGTCGACGTGATGCCGCACCACGCCGCGCTTGAATCCCGTTTTTGGATATACCCCGTGCTTGGCGCCCAGTGACAAATGCACGCCGCACATGCGCTCGAAGGTACCGATATCACTGACAGTGCGATCTGCAGCGAATGCGCGGTTCATGCCGAAGCCGAGCTCGCGCAACCAGACCTGGCCTTCGTCGGCGCAAATATTGGCGAGCACCCGATCAAATTCCGGCGTGCTGTCGCGTGCTGCCGTGACACGGCCCTGATCGACCACCAACGTGATTGGTTGCGCTGGCCGATTCACCGCGAACTGGGTATCACCAAACACAAAGATACGAACGTGCCCGTGGACGCTTTCAAGGCTCCGTGCTTCGGTAAACACCTCACCGATCGGAAATTGACCGCCAACATTGGTCATGCCGCGATAGTCTCCGATGTTGACCTTGGCCAG
>JAYVEF010000276.1:0-2822 GCA_043748965.1 Burkholderiales bacterium | reverse complement strand
AAGTCTTTCGTCATCTGCACGCATTGTCGCTGCGTTTTCATCTGAATCGCCAAACCGGGGGCATGACACGCGATATCGAACGTGGCACGCGCGGGATTTCATCGCTGGTGTCGTACACGCTGTTCAGCATTTTGCCGACGCTGGTTGAAATCACGCTCGTGATCGGCTATCTGGCACTGCACTACGACGTCTGGTTCTCTGTGATTACTGCGTGTGCACTGACGATTTATATCAGCTTCACGATTGGTATCACCGAATGGCGTACCCATTTCCGGCGCACCATGAATGATCTTGAATCCAAAGCCAGTACCAAGGCGATGGATTCATTGATCAACTACGAGACCGTCAAATATTTCGGTAACGAGGATTACGAAGCGCAACGCTACGATGATGGCCTGCATCGCTTTGAGACCGCCGCAGTCAAGTCGCAAACTTCGCTCTCGCTATTGAATACCGGGCAATCCATGATCATTGCGATCGCCGTCACATTGATTTTGTGGCGCGCCACACAAGGTGTGATCGATGGAAAAATGTCATTAGGCGATCTTGTATTGGTGAATGCGTTCATGATCCAGTTGTACATTCCGCTTAATTTTCTGGGTGTGTTGTATCGCGAAATCAAGCAAAGTCTGGCCGACATGGAACGGTTGTTTGCGCTGCTCGAACAGAACCGTGAAGTGGCCGATGCATCGGCTGCGACGACACTGGCGAGCCATGGTGCCGAAGTGCGTTTCGCGCATGTTGATTTCAGTTATGAAAGCAAGCGTCAGATTCTGTTCGATGTCGATTTTACGATTCCGGCCGGCAGCACCACCGCTGTAGTCGGGCACAGCGGTTCGGGCAAGTCCACTCTGGCGCGGTTGTTATACCGTTTTTATGACGTCAGCAGCGGCGCGATCACCATTGATGGACAGGATCTGCGGGACATCACGCAGGCCTCGCTGCGAGCTTCGATCGGCATTGTTCCGCAGGATACGGTGCTGTTCAATGACACCATCGAATACAACATCGGTTACGGCCGCACCGGCGCCAGCAAGGCGGAGGTAATCGCTGCCGCACGCGCTGCGTACATCCACGACTTTATCGAGAGCCTGCCGGACGGTTATGCCACCATGGTCGGTGAGCGTGGCCTTAAATTGTCCGGTGGCGAAAAGCAGCGGGTAGCGATCGCGCGGGCGATCTTAAAAAATCCGGCGATTCTGATTTTCGACGAAGCCACTTCGGCGCTCGACTCCAAGGCGGAGCAGGCAATTCAGGCGCAACTCAAAGAAATCGCCCGCAACCGTACCACGCTGGTGATTGCGCATCGGCTGTCGACGATCGCCGATGCGGCGCAGATTCTGGTACTCGATCAAGGTCGCGTAATCGAGCGTGGCACCCACGCCAGCCTGCTCGCGGCCGACGGCGCGTATGCGCAAATGTGGCAACGCCAGCAGGCCAGGATCGATGATGTTGATCCTCCGGCGGCGCCGGACCAGCCGCTGGAAGCGGTCGCGTAACGGCTTTGCAGCGACCGCCAAACCGATTACCATGGCCTGATGGAAACTAAATGGCTGGAAGACTTTTTATCGCTCGCCGAAACTCGTAGCTTCAGCCGCTCGGCAGAATTACGCCACGTTACCCAACCGGCGTTTTCGCGCCGGATTCAATCGCTGGAAGCCTGGCTGGGCGCTGACTTGATCGATCGCACTTCGTATCCGACCCGTCTGACCCCGGCCGGCGAAATTTTTTATGAGCAGGCGATCGAAATGCTCGGTCAGATCAACAACGCGCGGGCTCTGCTGCGGGGCAATCGACCGACTGCGCAGACGACGGTCGACTTCGCGGTACCGCATACGTTGTCGCTGACCTACATGCCAAAATGGATGACCGCGCTGGAGCAGGGTTTTGGTCAGATCAACACGCGGCTGATAGCACTCAACGTGCACGACGCCGTGATGACGCTGGTCGAAGGCGGCTGCGATCTCCTGCTGTGCTACCACCATCCGCGCCAGCCGGTGCAGCTCGATCCCGGACGCTACGACATGCTGGTGCTCGGCAGCGAGGCGCTGCGCCCGTATGCGCGCTGCGACCGCGCGGGGGTGCCCGACTACCTACTGCCAGGTAGTGCCAAAGTACCGTTGCCTTTTCTCTCGTACACCACCAATGCGTATCTGGGCCGAATGGTCGAACTCATCTTGACCGACGCCAAAGCACCGCTGTATTTGCAGAAGTGCTATGAGACCGATATGGCGGAAGGCCTCAAAATGATGGCGTTGGAAGGCCACGGTGTGGTGTTTCTGCCAGAGTCGTCCGTGGTGCGCGAGGTGCGCCAGAAGCATTTAGCGCTGGCCGACGGCGGCCATCCGGCGTGGCAGGTGACCATGGAAATCCGTCTGTACCGCGAACAGCCTTCGCCACAACGCGCCGGCAAGCCCGTGGTGGGGCGCCTTTGGGATTACCTGACGCAGCGGCATGGCGCGGTACCGAAAGCCGTAATCGCGCCGCGCAGCACCAAAAAGTAGTCATGGTTTGCGACACCGGCGGCGGTCCGATACCGTGTCGCACGGTCTCGACGAAACTATACGTTTGACGCATACATGCATGCCAACAAAGCATTGGCCTAGCGGGCGTGGCTGGCTTTAGCATTCAAC
The DNA here is from genome assembly GCA_043748965.1 of Burkholderiales bacterium. Classification (GTDB taxonomy): domain Bacteria; phylum Pseudomonadota; class Gammaproteobacteria; order Burkholderiales; family Burkholderiaceae_D; genus Actimicrobium. The sequence continues at coordinate 189 of JAYVEF010000276.1, read as the reverse complement.
TCAGTTTCACGGCGCCGCACGCATCGCGTCGGGGACTACGCCATGTGCAGATGATCCATGCTGAAATCCGGGATGGGCGCCGGGGCGAACGCTGCAACTGAGCGTTGCTTGCTGGCTACAGAATTTCATTTTACGTCGAGAGAACCATCAAGGACTTGCTTCAGGAGTATCAAATACGTCGACAATATA
>JAYVEF010000275.1:0-2822 GCA_043748965.1 Burkholderiales bacterium | reverse complement strand
ACAGCACCGAAATCATGCATGGCGCCATGAAGACCGCGCTGATGCATCACTGGAAAAAAGTCCATGACATCAGCGGTCTGCCGTTTCTGGATACCGCTATCGAGCAGTCCGGTTTTGTGTATGACACCGAGCCAGCCTGCCGCGCAGTGGTAGCAGCACGCACGCTGTCGCCCAATGCGACGCTGCCCGTCTTTACGGCGATTCAACACGCATTTTATGGTGAAGGCCGCGACGTGACACGGGGCGAAGTACTGGCTGAGGTCTGCCGCGCAGCATTACGAAGTGCAGGGACCGACACGACTGCGGAAGCATTTTTAGCGTTGTGGTCATCCGAAAAAATCGTTTTGGCCACCCACACTGACTTCGTGCAGTGCAAAAACTGGAAGATCGACGGCTTTCCCGCTCTGGTGCTGGAACGCAATGGCCAGCTTGATATGGTGACGGCTGGCTATGCCAAGGTGGAAACGCTGGTTGGGCAGATGCAGGCGCTGGTCGATCATGGCGCACGGCGTTGAACGGTTCCGACAGCGGTAACGCAGACGCTACGGCATGATACTGAAGTTACGCCGGAGTGTTCGCGCTATCGTACAGGCAATGACAGCGATCATCCGCCGTCACCGTGCGCCATCAGGACATGTGCTGGCCGCCATTAATCGCGATATTAGCGCCCGTTAAAAAAGCTGCCTCGTCCGATGCCAGGTACGCCACCAGACCGGCTACCTCCTCCGGCTTGCCCAAACGCGCCATCGGAATTTGCGGGATGATCTTGCTGTCCAAGACTTCCTGAGGAATCGCCATGACCATCTTGGTACCGATGTAACCCGGCGAAATGGTGTTCACCGTGACGCCCTTGCGTGCAACTTCCAGCGCCAGTGCTTTGGTAAAGCCGTGCATGCCGGCCTTGGCAGCAGAATAGTTGGTTTGGCCAAACGCGCCCTTCTGCCCGTTCACCGACGAGATGTTGATGATTCGGCCCCAACCGCGCTCAACCATGCCATCGCACACTGGTTTGGTCATGTTGAAAACAGAATCCAGGTTGGTACCGATCACCAAGTCCCAATTAGTCTTGTCCATTTTTTTAAAGGTCATGTCGCGCGTAATACCGGCGTTGTTGACCAGCACGTCGATGGCGCCGACTTCGGCGGTAATTGCCGCGACGCAGGCGGCGGACGAATCGTAGTCGGCGACATCGCACGGGAAGGCGCGGAAGTTGTAGCCCAGCCGTTCCATCTCGGCCAGCCATGCGCCGGACTTGGTGTTGCCGGGCGAATACGTGGTGACGACCTGATAGCCAAGCGCTGCCAATTTGATGCATACCGCTTCGCCCAGACCGCCCATACCACCGGTTACCAATGCTACTCGTGCCATGTCTGTCTCCTTGATGTGCTTTGGAAGTTCTGCGATTGTGATGCGGGGTGCTACAGGGTCAGGCGCGTTCGATTGCCAATGCGACGCCCATGCCACCGCCGATACACAAGCTGGCAAGACCGCGTTTGGCGTCGCGTCGGATCATTTCGTGGATCAGCGTGACCAGTACGCGGCAACCGGATGCACCAATCGGATGGCCGAGCGCGATCGCGCCACCATTGACGTTGATTTTGCTGGTGTCCCAGCCCATCTGGCGGTTCACTGCGATGGCCTGCGCTGCAAAGGCTTCGTTAATTTCCATCAGGTCCAAATCCTGATAATTCCACCCGGCTTTCTTGAGGCAAAGCTGCGACGCCGGTACCGGACCCATCCCCATGATGCTGGGATCGACGCCGGCCGATGCATACGCCTTGATGCGTACCAAAGGCGTCAGGCCAAGCTGCCTTGCACGTTCAGCCGACATCATCATGACCGCTGCTGCACCATCGTTCAGACCGGACGCATTGCCGGCAGTAACCGTGCCATCTTTGGAAAACGCCGGGCGCAATCCGGCCAGCGATTCGAGCGTGGTACCGGGTTTGATATATTCATCGGCATCAAATTGCAGCGTGCCTTTTTTTTGTGCAATCTCGAGCGGCAAAATTTCAGCCGTGAACCGGCCGGCCTTTTGCGCTGCCTCGGCCTTGTTTTGCGACGCCTGTGCAAAAGCATCCTGATCGGCGCGCGTAATTTCGAATTTTTTGGCGACGTTTTCGGCGGTAGTACCCATATGGTACTGGTTGAAGGCATCCCACAGACCGTCGACAATCATGGTGTCCGTCAATTTGGCATCGCCCATCCGGAAGCCATCGCGTGAATGGTTCAATACATGGGGCGAGGCGCTCATGTTTTCCTGGCCACCGGCGATGATGATGTCGGCATCGCCACACAGGATTGCCTGGGCGGCCAGATGCGTGGCTTTCAGGCCGCTGCCGCAGACTTTGTTGATGGTCATGCCTGGCACCATATCCGGCAGACCGGCCTTGATCAGAGCCTGACGGGCCGGATTTTGCCCACAGCCCGCGGCGAGTACCTGACCCATGATGACCTCGCTGACCAATTTCGGATCCAGACCGGTCTGACTGAGCAAGCCCTTGATGACATGGGCACCCAGATCGACAGCAGGGATTTTTGCCAGGGTACCGCCGAATTTACCGACTGCAGTCCGCAGCGCTGCGACGATTACGACTTCGTTCATTGATTTCTCCAGATGGCAAAAATTAGGTGGATTGATTCAGCGCGGCGTGCAGCAACCGATCCGCCACGCGATCATTGAAAAGCCAGATGCTTCCCTTGGAAAACTCCAGTATTGCGCATTTTGCATTTTGCCGATAGGGCATAGCGTTGATCTGACCCTCCCACACTGCAGATATTTTGAGGGATTTCATTCTGCAGCGCAGCATAATATTGGCGCG
>JAYVEF010000274.1:0-2829 GCA_043748965.1 Burkholderiales bacterium | reverse complement strand
GGCGCGGTAAGTCGCGATGGCACGATCCGCAATGCCAATCCCGATGCGCTGGGTACAACTCCAGCAGCCTACGCTGCGCGCGTCGTGTCGCGTATGGGGGCATTCGATCCAGCTACGGCCAAGCCCGTCGACGCTACACAGTTCGACCCCTCGACTGCGCAGTTAGCCGATCTCGGACCGGATCAAAACGCAAACGAAATCAACAAGCTGAAGTCGCAGGACACTGCACTGGCTGAAGCCAACAAGCCATTCCGTGAAAAGATGGCGGACACATACCAAGATACCATCGATAGTTTTGGCGCATCGGTCAAGAATATCGGTGCCGCTGCAATCGCAGGAATCCAGTGGCTCGACGACCACGGGATGGGGCAGTTTGAAACTGCGCGTCCTGCGGATTTCGACCCCTATAAATCGTACGTTGATACCGCTGCTGTATCCGATAGATTACGGCGTGATGCGGCAGACAACCCAGGCGGTAAGACTTTCGTCGGTCAAGTCGCCGGTGCGGGGCCGTATGTTGCTGCGGCCGTTGCCGGGGGGGCACTGGTTGGCGCTACCGTGATGGGAGGCACTGCAGCCTACACCACCACGCAAAACCTGATTGATCAAAAGGTCGACCCTGATACGGCGAAAACGGTTGGTCTGATTGATGGTACAGCGCAAGCGTTAATTGGCGCTATCCCATTCGGTAATGTGGCATGGGGCCAAGGCGCGGGTGCAGTAGCGGCTACGGCTGTTGCGGCTGCAGTAAAAGCGGGTGCCGGTGGTGCGGTGCAATCGGTCGCCACGGGTGCGGCGATCTCGACCGTGCTGGCTCAAAACGGATACAACGCTCTCGCCAAGCAGTATGCGCCGACGATGGATAAGGCGCTGGATAGTGCGACCTTTATGGCCGCATTCCATATTGGTACCCAAGTCGCACACCGCGTTATGAGCGGCGCACCTATCCCAAAACCCTTAGCGGAAGCAATTCCACAAAGTACGTGGAAAAGTAACCGGCCTGTGCAGGATGTCACTGATGTTCAGCAGCCCCAGCAACTCGGCTACGATAAGCCGGTCGTCGATGCTGGTGCCGCAGAGCCATCGGTCGCGCCCATGCAAGGTGAGACGCTGGAGCAAACACTCGCACGCTTTGAAGCTGCGAAAAACAACACGATCGATGCGGTAGCGTCTCAGACACCCGAGCAGCAAGCATCCTCCGTGATGACAACGGATAGTGTCGAAGGTGCAATCGCTGCCGCAAACGACGCCGCAGTTGCCCCACATCCCGAGGATAACCACCATACCCCCGCCAACCAAACTCCCGAAGAGTATGCGCAGTGGCAAAAATGGCGGGACCATGTTGCATCCCTAAAAGATGGTGACACCGTACATATTCCAGACGGCGGGGGGCAAGACTTAACTGTTCGCGTAGGTACCAACAAACGAGACGGTAAAAAGTCTGTTATGGTGGTCGATGAAAACGGTGCGCCAGTCTTCGACTTGATGCGTCGTGGTCAGGACGGCAGCGATCTCGGCGCATTCGGCTATAGTTTTGACCCATCAAACCCAGCGCCTTTTACCCTCCGCCGTCAGTCAGATGCCGCGTTACTTGCGCTGTCAGCACCGAAGCCGGTCGAGCCAACACCGCTTGCACCGGTACCACTGGAGCATTTGAGTGAACACAATAACGCCATCGCCACCGCTTTCGACGGTGCCCGAGACGCAGGAACTGACAGCAACGGGAATACCACTTATCGGGGAGTACCCGTGGTGGCTGTTTCCGCGGAAGCCCTCCCTGCGCATTCAGAAGCCGGAACACCCTACCTCTCCCGTGAGCAGGCTGCGGCTTATCAAGAACTCCTCGGAATAACTGGCCAGCGCCTGACGGTATTCGCGGATCATCCAAGTCTGCCGGATGCGTTCGTCGATCCAAGCAAGCCCGACCGTGTTTTCATGAGTGACAAAACCTCGCGCGGCAGCGACGTTATTGTGAACCATGAACTGCCTCATCTCATGAAGCAGTCCGTGCCTGAAGCATACAAGGCATACATGGACGTTATTCGGGAAGAAGCAAAGCCTGGCGCGCTGGACGCCGCGAGAGAGCAGCACGGCGACCATTTGACCGACGATCAGTTGTTTGAAGAGATCGGCAGCGATATCGCGGGTAATGCCAGCCGCAATATCCCTGACTTCTGGAGCAAAGTAGTCGACAAGCTGCGCGCGCGGTACGGTAACGCCGCTGCAAGAGGCATGATGGTTAAGGTCATCAGCGCGCTTTCGACCGCGGCTGACAAGGTTCGCGCGTTGGTAAAAGGTGGCATGTTCTCCGCAGGGGAAACGAGCCGCGATATCGCCGGTGAGTATGTGAACCATCTGGATCGGGTACACGATGCGGTGGCCGATCTATACGCTGCACATTACAAAGCAAGTGCGAAAGACGCGCTCGTGCCGGCGGTAGCGCAAGCTGCTGCACGCGCAAACAACCTTGAATCATTACCGACCAAGAGCATGAACGAGTTGCGTGATATCGCTGCGAATCACGAACGCGTCTACATGCAAAACGAAGCGGCTAAGTTATTTGCCGATCGCGATGCCAATATGCGTCAGAAACTGTCGGTCAATGCAAAAACACGTTTGGCGGTAGCACGCCGTATCGACCCAAATACGGATAGCATGTCCAGCGCGATCGCCAAGCTGGGCGGCATCCAGCGTGAGAGCGCCGCGATGCGGATGCAATTCTCGCCGGAAGAATTGAACTCACGCGGGATGGTCGGCAATCTATCCAAGCCGCTGTTTCACAGATACGGCATGACGATGGATCACATGGGTGCGGCGCTATCCGAGCTC
>JAYVEF010000273.1:0-9411 GCA_043748965.1 Burkholderiales bacterium | reverse complement strand
GCCAATATCAAAAGCCGGTCAAAGCTCGGCGTAGTCCCGGCAAACCTTCCAAGGGTTACGTGGAAAGCGACCTGTCGGGTCTCGATCAGGTCATCTTCGACAAGCTACGCTGGTGGCGTGTCGAGACCGCTCGCAAGCACAATGTGCCAGCCTATGTGATCTTTCATGATGCGACCTTGCGCGATATCGCCAAGGCCAGGGCGGGTTCGCTGGACGATTTGCGCAGGGTCAGCGGGGTGGGGGAAAAGAAGCTGGGAACCTACGGCGAAGAAATCGTGCGCTTGATTGCGGAGCTGATGGTGCCGTCCTGACCAATCGCCGGAGCATGTTCACTTACCCCGCAGCATCGCCCAGAACATCGCTGCCACCGCCATCACCATGACGCCGGTACAGATCCATCCCATCCACTGCAGCCGCGCCGAGATGCGCAGCTTCCCCATGATCGCGGGTTTGACCGCCATCGTCATCATCACCGCCATGATCGGCACCGAGATGACGCCGTTGACCACGGCGCTCCAGAACAGCGCCTTGATCGGATCCAGTCCGGCAAAGCCGAGTAGCACGCCGCCAATCGTCGATAGCGCAATGATGGTGTAGAACTGCGGCGCGGTTTTAAAGTCATGCTCAAGACTGCTGTCCCAGTGAAAGGCGCCCGCGATGGCGTATGCCGCTGAGCCGGCCAGTACCGGAACCGCCAGCAGGCCGGTACCGATGATACCCAGACTGAACAGGAAAAATGCAAAATTGCCGGCAATCGGACGCAGCGCCGTAGCGGCCTGGGCCGACGTCTGGATGTCATGAATACCATGCGCAGAAAGCGTGACGGCCGTGGTCAGCATGATGCAGAATGCGACGAAATTCGAGAACCCCATGCCGATCATCGTATCGATTTTCATACGCCGGTAATTGCGCGCGACCTGTTCGGGCGCGCGTTTCAGCGGTTGTTCGGCGGCAGTCGATTGCTGCTCTTCGACTTCCTGAGAGGCCTGCCAAAAAAACAGATACGGACTGATGGTAGTGCCGAATACTGCCACCATGGTGGTGATGTAGTCCGGGTCTAGCGACAGCTTCGGCCAGACCGTTGCACGCATGACCTGCAGCCATGGCACGTTCAGAATGAAGACGGTCGCGACATACGCCAGCAAACCCAGCGTCAGCCATTTCAGCACGCGCACGTAGCGGTTATAGGGAATAAAAATTTGCAGCAGCAGTGATAGTAGCCCGAACAGGATGGCGTACCAGTGCGCATCACCGCCCACCACCAGACGCGAGGCTTCGCCCATAGCGGCGATGTCGGCGGCAATATTGACGGTATTGGCAATCAGAAGGAGGCTAACGATGAAGTAGACCAGTGCGCGCGGGAAGTGACGGCGCATGTTGGTCGCCAAGCCATGTCCGCTGACACGCCCGATACGCGCACTGATCAGTTGAATCCCGACCATCAGGGGATAGGTCAGCCACAGTGTCCACAGTAGCCCGAGACCGAATTGGGCGCCGGCTTGCGAGTAAGTTGCGATCCCGCTCGGATCGTCGTCGGCGGCGCCGGTGATCAGACCGGGGCCGAGTTTGCGCAGCCAGCTTTCTTCGGTGGCGGGAACCGCGATCGGTGGCACGGACATACTAGAAAATCTCCTGACAGGCATCTCATGGGAGGTGGGCGTCGTTTCACAATTTGCCCACACGATAAACGACTTCGGCGGATGCGACCGTGCGTCACATCATCTTGCAATGCGGCAACGGAAGCAGTCATTGTGATGTTGTGTTGCCGCAGAGAAAGCGCTGTCCCCGGCGCTTTCGCAGGGTGCGGTGTTGCACGCAGCGTCCTACGGCTGCAACCCTCCACCCTCCTGCTGCGCCACCACCTGCAGCGCCACCGGGTCGGCCGCGCCCACCATCAAATGTGGCGGCGTCGGCACCCGCACCGGTTTGCTGTGCATATTGGTATTGCTCAGAACGTTGCCCACGACTTCCGGCGCAGCGTCCCACACCGGGTCGTCGATGCCGTCAAAAACACGTTTCAGCTGCTGGCCCCAGGTATCGCGGATCATGCGGAAATACTGATTTTTCTCATCCACCGTGACAAACCGCGTGACGGTCAGGCGGTCGGCTTCATATACCAGCAAGTCGAGCGGCAAACCCACGGAGATATTGGAGCGCAGCGTTGAATCCATCGAGATCAACGCACACTTGGCGGCTTCGTTCAGGGAGGTGTCGGGTGCGACCACGCGGTCGATGATGGGCTTGCCGTACTTGGATTCGCCGATCTGAAAGTACACGCTTTCGTTCTGCGACTCTATGAAATTGCCGGCACTGTAAATCTGAAAAAGGCGGCAGCGCTCACCCTTGATCTGGCCGCCGAAAATCATGCTGGCATTGAAATCGATGCCGAATTTTTCGAGCGCCTCGGCGTCCTGGGCATACACCATGCGGATTGCCTCGCCGATGATTTTCGCGGCTTCGTACATCGAGGTGGCGTTCCATAGACTGCGGCCGTCGGCGTTGACATGATCCACCAGCAGCTGCCGGATCGATTGCGAAATCGACAGGTTGCCGGCGGTCAGCAGCACCATCATCCGTTCGCCGGGGTTTTCAAACACACTCATCTTGCGGAAGGTACCGACGTGATCAACACCAGCGTTGGTACGCGAGTCCGACAGGAAAACCAGTCCGGCATTCAAACGCATGGCGACACAGTAAGTCATGATGGCAAACCCGAAAGCATAAATACCAATTTTACCGCTCGATGACAGCCGTACGAGATTTCGATGCAATTTGATAATTAAAAACTCGTTGTCTGGGAACAGTCGCGCAACAATCGCGCTAACGCTGCGCGGAGATGGTGACCTTGACCGCCAGCGATTCCAGCCCGCCACCGCGTCGTACCCCGCGCACCGGTGCAGAGGATTCGTAATCGCGCCCTACCGCCAGCCGGCACAGCGCATCACCGGCAAAGCGTGCATGCGTGACGTCGATGCTGACCCACCCGCTAAATCCAGGGTCTTCCACCCAGACGTCAACCCAGGCATGGCTTTCGGCATGATCGGTGGCGCCGGGGTCGATATAACCGGAAACGTAACGTGCCGGAATGCCTTGGGTATGACAGCAGGCGATAAATAGATGGGCGTGATCCTGACATACCCCGCGACCCAGCAGCAACGCATCGGTTGCGCTGCTGGTGACGTCGGTTGCGCCAGTCTGGTACGCCACCGCACCCAGGATCGCTGTTGCCAGTTCCAGCATCGCCGTGCTGTCACGACCGGTGCGCATGTGACGGGCGGCGAATTCGCGAATCGGTTCGGTCGGCGTGGTGCGTGGCGTTGGCACCGTAAACACCAGTGGCGACAGCACCCCGGTCAGACTGAGTCGGCCGCGCTCAATCGCCGCGATCTCGACCACGCCTTCGGCGACGATGCTGAGATCAGCGTGGCGCCCACGCACCGTTAACATCTGACAGGTGTTGCCGTAGGCGTCCGTGAAACCGTGTCGGTGCCCTGGTGTTGTAATCTGCCATCGCACGATACGTTGCTCGGGATCGTCGCGCGGCGTCAGGCGCAACTGCTGAATCGTGTATGCCAGCGGCGCCGAGTAGCGATATAAAGTTTCATGGCGGATCGTCAGACGCATCGCTCAGGCCGCCAGCGGTACCAGAAAATCGCGGCTGACGCGGGCCCCGAGCTCGGCCACGCGTTCCAGAAATCTGGTCAGATAGTCATGCAGTCCAGCCTGCAGAATTTCTTCGATGCCGACAAATTGAAGCTCGGCTTTCAGCTTGCCGGCGAAGCGTTCGGTATCATGTGAACTGCTGGTGCCGACTTCTTTCAGATTGGTCACGACTTCGGCCATGCACGCCAGCAGAGAGCGTGGCATGTTGTCGCGCAGGATAAGTAATTCGGCGACCCGCGCCGGAGTGATCACATCGCGGTACACCTTGCGATAAATCTCGAATGCCGACACCGAACGCAGCAGCGCCGCCCAGTAATAAAAATCGATTTGCGCTTCGGGTCCGAGTGGCGGGTCCGCATTGATATCATGAAATTTGACGTCGATGATACGCGCCGTGTTATCAGCTCTTTCCAGGAACGTGCCGAGCCGGATGAAATAAAATGATTCGTCTTTGAGCATGGTCCCGATGGTCACGCCGCGTGACAGGTGCGAGCGATATTTTACCCATTCAAAAAACTGCTGCGGATCCTGCTCCAGCCCTTTGCCTTTCAACTTGCCCTGTAGCTCCAGCCACGTGGCATTGTTGGTTTCCCAGACTTCGGTGGTGAGGGTACCGCGCACGGCGCGAGCATTCTCGCGCGCCTGTTTCAGGCAGGACGCGATCGATGATGGATTGCTCATGTCGCGCACCATGAAGTCGAGTACGTCTTTGGGCGTCAGGCGTTTGTATTTGTGGTCGAACAGTTCCTGCAACTCTGAAATACTCAGCATCGCCCGCCAACCGCGTGTAGCGGCTTCTTTGGATTGCGGCAGCAGGCCGGTTTCCGTATTCACGTCGAGCATGCGCGCGGTATTTTCGGCGCGCTCGGTATAGCGCGCCATCCAGAACAGGTGATCGGCAGTTCGACTGAGCATCTCAGTTCTCCAGAATCCAGGTGTCTTTAGTGCCGCCACCCTGCGATGAATTCACCACCAGTGACCCTTCTTTTAACGCTACACGGGTCAGGCCGCCCGGCACCATCGAAATAGTTTTCCCGGACAGCACAAACGGTCGCAGATCGATATGGCGCGGCGCGATACCGGCATCGACATAGGTCGGACAGGCCGACAGTGCCAGCGTCGGCTGCGCAATATAACCGTCCGGTTTGGCAATCAGACGCGTTCTGAATTCCTCGATCTCTGCCTTGGTCGACGCCGGACCGACTAGCATGCCGTAGCCGCCGGCGCCATGAACTTCCTTGATGACTAGCTGATCCATATGGGCCAGCGTATAAGCCAGGTCTTCTTTTTTGCGACATTGATAGGTCGGTACATTGTTCAGTATCGGTTCTTCGCTCAGATAAAAACGGATCATCGCCGGCACGAACGGATAGATCGATTTATCGTCGGCCACACCGGTGCCGATCGCGTTGGCGAGCGTGACCCGGCCGGCACGGTAGACCGACAGCAGCCCCGGCACGCCCAGTGAGGAGTCCGAGCGAAACGCCAGCGGGTCCATGTAGTCATCGTCGATACGGCGGTAAATCACGTCCACGCGTTTGGGGCCGCGCGTGGTGCGCATGTAGACCGCGTTTTCATCGACGAACAGATCCTTGCCCTCGACCAGCTCCACGCCCATTTGCTGCGCCAGAAACGCGTGTTCGAAATACGCCGAGTTATACATTCCTGGCGTCATCACCACGACCGTCGGATCGACTACGCCAAGAGGCGCTACCGAGCGCAGATTATCCAGCAGCATGTCGGGATAATGCGCCACCGGCGCAACCTGATAACGCGCGAACAATTCTGGAAACAAACGCATCATCATCTTGCGGTCTTCGAGCATGTACGATACGCCCGACGGTACCCGCAGGTTGTCTTCGAGGACGTAAAATTCACCTTGACCTGCGCGCACAATATCGACGCCGGCGATGTGCGCGTAGATATTGGAGGCCACCGCGATGCCTTGCATTTCCGGCCGGTACTGGGCATTCTGATAAATCTGTTCGGCTGGAATCACGCCGGCCTTGACGATGTTCTGGCCGTGATAAATATCATGCAGGAACATGTTCAGCGCCTTGACGCGCTGCACTAGCCCGGCTTCCATATGCGTCCACTCGGCCGCGGTGATGATGCGCGAAATAATATCGAACGGAATCAGCCGTTCGGTACCGGCATCGTTGCCGTACACCGCAAAGGTGATTCCGACGCGGCGAAACATCAGGTCCGCTTCGGCCTGTTTGCGGGCGATGGTGTCCGCAGGCTGTTCGTTCAGCCAGGCCTGAAATTCACGATAGTGCTCGCGCACCTGGGTACCGTCAGCGTACATTTCGTCAAAAAATTGGGCCATGGATGGGTCTCGGAGGTCGCGTGACGATTTTTTACCGGGCGCATCGATTTGGTGCACGCGGTGCTGCCTTTTGCAGCAATTCAAGAGAGAGTATCAAGAAATGTGCCATCGGTTGCAAACCCCCTTTTTGCGCGGCGCACCTTGACGCGCAACTGCCCCCGCGCAGCAGCAACCGTCTGATGCTTTTATTCCGGTGCACGCAACGCGTCGATCAACGCCAGCGTGTTCCGGTCTGGCGGTGGTGTCAGCAGACTGACGATGACCAGCGCGAGAAACCCGGCCGGTACGCCAAAAATCCCTGCGGAGATCGGTGCGATCTGAAACCATTCGCCGGCCGGCGATCCGCCGAACACCGGCATGGTGCGCAGCATGTAGGCAACGCACACCGTAAAGCCGGTCAGCATTGCAGCGATGGCGCCCGATGGATTGGCGCGGCGCCACATCATGCCGCAGGCCAGTACGGGAAACAATATCGACGCGGCTAGCGAAAATGCGGCGCCCACCAGCTCGAGAATGTTGCCCGGCTTCAGTGACGCGACGTACGCCGCAATCAGTGCCACCACCAGCAACAGCAGCTTTGAAATTGTCACGCGTTTCTGGGTCGATGCCAGAGGATCGACTTTTTTAAAGTAGACATCATGCGACAACGCGCTCGAAATTGTCAGGAGCAGGCCGTCTGCTGTCGACAATGCCGCGGCCAGACCGCCGGCCGCGATCAGCCCCGAGACTACATACGGCAGGCCGGCGATTTCTGGTGTGGCCAGCACCACAATGTCGCCATCAAAGACAATCTCGGCGAGTTGTACGATGCCGTCATGGTTGACGTCGACAATGCTGACCAGAGGATTAATCTTGTCGAGCCCGCCCCAGTACGACACCCACGCAGGTAATTCGGAAAATTTGGTACCGACCAGCGCGGTATAAATATCAAGCTTGACCAGCACGGCCAAGGCCGGAATCGTGATGTACAGAAGCATGATGAAAAAAAGTGTCCAGAACACCGACGTACGTGCTTCATGTACCGATGGCGTGGTGTAGTAGCGCACCAGCACATGCGGCAGCGCAGCCGTTCCCATCATCAGACACAGCACCAGTGCCAGAAAATTATTTCGCTTGGCGTTCGACTGCGCAACGGTGGCTGCTGCAAACGGTTTTGCGTGCGGCACGATCGGTGCGGCGCGCGCCAGATTGGCGGCTTTGGCATCGGTCCACTTGCGACGGGCCTCGTCCGGGTCTTTGGGATAAGCGGCCAGTGCGCGGCTGGCCGCATGAATTTCTGCCAGGGAGCCAGTGCCGTTTTTGCTGGTGTCGAGCATCTGCTGGGCTTGTCGCTGCCCGTCCTGCCAGGAGGCCGGCAAAGCGCGTAACTGCAGATCCAGATCGGCGGCGCGCCGACGGAATACCGCGCGCACCTGGAGTTCTTTCGGATCGGCGTTCAGAACCGTTTCGCGCTGGGTCAGCGCGGCAAGTGCGCTGCCGTAGGCGATCGGCGGCACCGGCAGGTTGGTATGTTTGACCGACAGCCACACCACCGGGATCATGTAAGCGATCAGCATAATGATGTACTGCGCCACCTGGGTCCAGGTCACCGCCCGCATGCCGCCCAAAAACGAGCAGACCAGAATGCTTGCCAGCCCCAAAAAGATCCCGACCGAAAAATCGACTCCGGTGAACCGTGACGTGATTAGTCCGACCGCGTAAATCTGGGCTACGACATACGTGAATGAGACGATCACGGTAGCGAGTACCGCCAGCGTGCGTACCAGATCACTACCGTAGCGTCCACCATAGCGTGCCGCCAGATAGTCCGGAATTGTGAAGCGACCGAATCGGCGCAAGTAGGGCGCCACCAGCAAGGCGACCAGACAGAAGCCGCCAGTCCAACCCATGATGTACGCCAGCCCGTCGAAACCTTGCAGGTACAAGCCGCCGGCCAGGCTCAAAAAACTCGCTGCCGACATCCAGTCGGCAGCGGTCGCCATGCCGTTGAATAGGGCCGGCACGCGACGACCGGCGACGTAATACTCAGTGACATCGGAGGTGCGGCTGACAACACCGATACCGGCATACATGACGATGGTGGCAAATAAAAACAGATAACCGATCCAGAGGCGCGGCACGCCTTCTTTTTCGAGAATCGTCAGTGCGATCAAAAACAACGCAAAGCCAAGCGTGAACCACGCGTAGTAGCGTTTCAAACGAGCGGCAAAATTTTTATTCGGCATACGGACTCTGGTTGCGCGGGATCGGTTCAGCAGGGCGTTCATAACGCCGGTCGAGGGTATGCATGCGCCATGCGTACCCACCGATGATGGCTACATAGGCCAGCGTCGCGCCCTGCGCTGCGAGGTAAAACGATAGTGGCCAGCCGAACAGTGTCAGTCCATCGAGTTCACGCGCAAAAAAAATAATCCCGCAAGTCAGCAGAAACCATCCTGCCAGCAGTTGCCATGTCAGGCGCCGGGTCAAGCGCCAGTGGCTCTGGCGGTCTAGTGATGTGGTGCCTTCCCGGCGGGCGGAACGGGTCATATCGTCTCGATTTCGCTGACGTTGTTTGCCGAGTGAGGTCGTAGCAGGGGCAGGCTGACGCGAAACAGGCTGCCAGGGCTTTTGGGATCGTTGCTGTGCGGATTGTTGAATACATCCACCACGGCGTCGTGCTGGCGGGCGATCTCACGCACAATCGCCAGCCCCAGGCCGCTACCATCGGCACTGCTGCCGAGAATGCGGTAAAAGCGCTCGAACACGTGACTACGTTCGGCGGCGGCAATGCCAGGTCCCGTATCCTCGATTTCAAGCAGCACATAGTCGCGTTCGGTGTCCGCCCGGACCCGGATCGTAACGTGTCCGTGCGGCGGCGTATAGCGTAGTGCGTTGTCGATCAGATTGTTTAAAAGTTCGCGTAACATAACCGGATTACCACTGGCGATGACAGCTTGCGTGCCGGCTTCGAAGCCGATATCGATCTGTCGTGCGAACGCTATCTGGACCCAGTCGTGCACGACGCTGCGGGCTAGTTCGGACAGATCGACAGGGGCCTGCGTACCGCTGCGCGCAGCGGGATTTTCGGCGCGCGCCAGTGTCAGCAGCTGGTTGATCAGACGCGTTGCGGATTGCGAGCTTTTTGACAGCTGTTCAAGTGAGCGGTGGATTTCATCTTGCGAGGTGAGCCGCAGCGCCAATTCAGACTGCATGCGCATCCCGGCCAGCGGAGTCTTCATCTGGTGGGCCGCATCGGCGATAAAGCGTTTTTGCAGATGCACCGATTGCGAAACCCGTTCCAGCATGTCATTTAACGAGGCAACCAGCGGCGAGATTTCTTCGGGTACCTGGCCGGGTTCGATCGGGCTCAGATCGTCTGGTCGACGCGCCCTGATGCGCTTCTGCAGGTCGGCCAGCGGTGCCAGCCCGCGTGCCAG
>JAYVEF010000272.1:0-2855 GCA_043748965.1 Burkholderiales bacterium | reverse complement strand
GCAGCGAGCTGGGCGAAGCGATCGATGCCTGCACTGAAGGTGAGCGCGGCGAAAAACGTTATGTGCAGGATTTCAAGCGCGTGCGCGCCGAGTTGCATGTGACATTGGGGGAGGCGCAACTGGCCGAACCGCTGTACGCCGAGATGGTAGCGTTGCGACCGGTCGGCTGGGCCCGTCTCGGTCTGGCCAAAACTTTGTTTTTGCAAGCGCGCTACGACGAGGCCGAAATCATACTGACCGCGCTGGTCGCGGAGCACGGCAATTTCATGGATGCGTACGACTGGCTGGCAAAAGCACATCAAGCCAATGGACAATTGCAGGCGGCTAAAACCGTGCTGGCCGATGCCGTCGCAATTTCGCCTCATGCCGTGCGGCGCCTTCGCACATTGGGCGAAGTGGCGCTTGAAAGTGGCGATGTCGCGATGGCCGAAAAAGCATTTCAGCAGGTTGTCAGCAAAGGGCGCTATTCCGAATTTCGCGATCCCGAAGACCATGTCCGGCTCATCACCACGCTGGTACAGAAGGGTGACACCGCGCAGGCGGCGACCTTGATTCGAGATCTCGAAAAATCGCTGTCCGGTCAGCCAAAAACCAAAGCCTGCCACGCGCTCTCGTCAGCGCTACTGTTCCAACAAACCGGCGACACCGCGCGGACGGTCGAGGAACTCGGTAAAGCAGTCGAAGCCTGCCGCGAAAATACCGGACTGTCTACCACGCTGAAAATGAACCTTGCGCGCAGTTGTCTGGAGCATCAACTTGACGCCGGCGCGTCGGAAGTCATGGTAGATGTCATGAACAATGCGGCAAATGGCGGCGCAATGGCACAAGCGATGCAACTTTTTGAACAAGCCGGGCGCAAGGACCTGGCCGAAATCACGGCGCGAGAAAGCCGTCGTGTTGTGGTCGACCTAGTCTCCGCTGGTGCCGAGAAAGCGCGTCAGGGCGATTTTGGCGGCGCGGTAACGCTCATGATGGAAGCCGTCAACAAGTTGCCCGACAACCCGCAGGTCGTCTTCAATGCGGCGGTTGCAGTCCTCAAGCACCTGGAAAATCTGGGCTGGAATGGGCGCATGGGCGAGCAGGCCCGCAGGCTGATTGATACCGCTCGCAGGCTGGACCCAGCCAATCCGCGCCTGTCGTCGCTGACCGGTCTGCACCAGACAATTTTAAAAAAATATAACGTTGTCGGCGGCGTTGCCGTGGCGCCCGCCCGTTCCAATTGATGAGCGCCCGCAGGCCGGCAATCGTCCGGATGCGGGTGCATCGTGTAAAGCGCGACTTTCAACGTCATGTAGATCTGGGATGAATTGGCCGCCGCAGCAGGACTAGGAGGGTATTTGGTAATAAAGCGTAACCTTGGCGTAATTATTTTCTGTTGACGCAGGTCTACTGGCTTTTGAAGTGAAATTCATCCCAGGTCTGAAATCCACCCATGTCCCTACCACCCACTGATATATACCGTGCAGACGCCGATACCAACATAGCGCCGGCTGGCGCTATCGCCAATTCTGAAGCCACGCCAGTAGCGACTGGGACCGGTCAGACTGCGGCGCCCGTTGCTCAGATGGAAACTTTTTCGAACCAGCCGCTATCTTGGGCGCGGGCGCAGGAAGAGACCCCGTGGGCACAGTCCTGGAACGTGTTTGCCGCCCGCATGCGCGCGATTTCAGGGAGGATCGGCAAGCGCCTGATCAAACGCACATTGAAAATCGGCATTTCGGCGCGCATTTTTCATCCCGAGGCGGGCGCCAAAGGGCTGCGCGGTAAGACGCTGCAATATCTCGAAGAGTCGATCGCGCAATGGATCATGTCACGCGATGTGCTGGTGTTCATGATCCCGACGGTGAACACCAATGGGTTGCTTCATCCGAGCAATATCCGACTGCGCGATTACGCCCGCCATCTCGACGGCCTAGTTCTGCAGGGTGGGGCCGACGTATCACCGCAAAGTTATTCCGAGTTGGCAACGCGTCCGGAGTGGGGCGGCGACCGTGCCCGCGACATGTATGAGCTGGAATTGCTGCACGAATTTATCGAGGCCGATAAGCCGGTTTTAGGGATCTGCCGCGGCTGTCAACTGATCAATGTCGCATTTGGCGGCACGTTGTATCAGGACATCGCCTCCGATGTCCCGAGCGCGATCGCCCATGTCAACGATCTGTATGACAGCCATCGGCACACGATTAATTTTCCGCCCGGCTCATCGCTCGGCAAAATGTTCGCCGCATTGCCTGCGCCACTGGTTAATTCAATCCATCATCAGGCCGTGCGTGAGATCGGGCGCGACCTGAATGTCGAAGCTGTTTCCGGTCAGGACAACATCGTCGAGGCGATTCGCTACCGCAAGGCCAGTTTTGTCATGGGCTTGCAATGGCACCCAGAGTTTCACCGCGCCGGCGGGACCGAGCTGCTCGATTGCACCCCCATCCTGGACGGCTTTTTGAAAGCAGCGCGCGAGACGCGTTTCTGACCGGGTACCGTACCTTTTCGACGCGGTGCCAATCACAGCCGACGGTTCGCTTGGCACAGTCACGCATGCGATCCTGGCGATGACTGGAGGCTCGATCCGATCGGTTAAATTTATCCACAAACCTCGGTTTCACGTGTCATCTTGCCAGTGCTGGGTACTATGGTGTGCTTCGAATTTTGTGCTGCCGTACGCGCCCCCCTTTTTTCGGCCGGCAATTTGAATTTTCGTCAACAACCGCAGCAATCCAGTTGACAGGGCGCATGCTATCCAATATAGTTTGGGGTTCCCTGCGGAGGGGTGGCCGAGTGGTTAATGGCAGCAGACTGTAAATCTGCCCTCTTAGAGTACGCTGGTTCGAATCCAGCCCCCTCCACCAGCACGTTGC
>JAYVEF010000271.1:0-9507 GCA_043748965.1 Burkholderiales bacterium | reverse complement strand
TCAGGCTAGTCCCCTGAGTTGTCAGGATGTCGGCGATCTGGCGGGCGGCGAGCATGTCCGACAGGCCGTCGGAGCACAATAAATAGATGTCGCCCGGTTCGATCAGGTGCTCGTGCACTTCGGCCTCGAGCATGTTGTCGACACCGACGGCACGGGTGATCAGATTTTTGTTTTGTGAAAACTGGGCCCATTCGACGCTGATCAGACCGGCGTCGATCTGCTCCTGCAAGAGTGAATGGTCGCGGGTGAGTTGTTCCAGTGCGCCGGCGCGGAAGCGGTAGGCGCGTGAATCGCCAACGTGTGCCATCGTGACTTTGTCATGGTGGAATAACGCCATCACCAGCGTCGTGCCCATGCCGTTGAACTGCGGCTCGTCGCTGGCGGCGTCGAGGATGGCGGCATTGGCCAAGTCGACCGCGTCGCTCAGCAACTGCGGGATGTACTTCATGCGCTGGGCTTGCCACTCGGAGTCGGGCGACTGCAATTGTGACTCGACGGTTTCGCGGATGACGGTGGTGGCGATGCTGCTGGCGACTTCGCCGGCGTTGTAGCCGCCCATGCCGTCGGCCAGAATCGCCAGGCCGAAATCCGGGCTGAGGACGATCGAGTCCTCGTTATGCGATCGAACCCGACCCGTGTCGGTGGTCGAGGCAAATTCGAGCTGAACGTGATTTCCCATAGGCGCGCTGGTTTGCCGGGTAGGCGTTCAGAATTGAGAGGTTGGCGTAGTGCAGTAGGGTATCAGCATACTTTCGATCAGTCTCAGGAATGTTCAGTGCAGAGGTTGCTTGCAGTTTGCGGCGCGCATCATTCTCGCTGCTCGGCAATGGCCGCGCGCCGCGCCAGCAGCGTACCGATCACGACCACACCGATTGCGCCGATCACGCCGGGAACCTTCACGGTAGCGCCCATCAGGCTGATATGCACCATTGGCACCGGCAGATGGGCAACCATCCACGGTCCGACGGCAACGTCGGACAAAATCATCGCACCGCCCAGATATCCCAACAGTGCGGCACCTGCAGTGATGATGACTGGCAGTTTTTCCATGAGTTTGAGTACCAGTGTACTGCCCCAGACCACAATGGGAATACTCACCAGAATCCCGAACACCACCAGCGCCAGTTGATGCTCGCCACCACCCTGTTCGGCGGCACTGGCGACTGCGATGACGTTGTCGAAGCTCATTACCAGATCGGCCACGATGATGGTCTTGATGGCATTGAACAGACGTTCGCTGCCCGGAATATGGTCGTGGCTGGCGCCTTCTTCGGACAACAGCTTGATCCCGATCCAGAGCAGCAGTACACCACCGGCGAGTTTTAAAAACGGTACCTGCAGGAGTGTGACGGCAAACGCAATCAGCGCGATGCGGATCACGATGGCGCCGACTGTACCCCACAAAATACCCTTGAAACGCAGCGCCGGCGGCAGATTGCGGCAGGCTAGCGCGATCAGGATGGCGTTGTCACCACCCAGCAACAGGTCGATCAGAATAATTTGTCCGACTGCGAACCAATTCAGGCTCTGTAAAAAATCGATCATGCGGTTTTGGTTTTGATTTGGCGGCTACTTTGGTCGTTGCGCAAAAGTTGGAAACAGCATGCCAGAGATTCGGCAGGACAAAAGTACCGCGGGGAGCTGCACGCTCCCCGCTTCGACACCATTATGACATCACGACAGACTCTTCAAACGACGTAGCTTACAGCACTGATTTCAAAAGACGTCCCATCTCGGAGGGGTTCTTGGTGACCTTGATGCCACAGGCTCCCATGATATCGAGCTTGGCTTGCGCCGTATCGGCGCCGCCTGAAATCAACGCGCCAGCGTGACCCATGCGCTTGCCCGGCGGCGCGGTGACACCGGCGATAAATCCCACCACCGGCTTTTTCATGTTGTCCTTGATCCAGTATGCCGCGTTGGCTTCGTCCGGACCGCCAATTTCGCCAATCATGATGACCGCGTCGGTATCGGGATCGTCGTTAAAGGCTTTCATGATGTCGATGTGCTTCAGCCCATTGATCGGGTCGCCGCCGATGCCGACCGCAGTGGACTGGCCGAGGCCGAGTGCGGTTAGTTGACCGACCGCTTCGTAGGTCAGCGTGCCGGAGCGCGAAACCACACCGATGCGGCCTTTCATGTGGATATGGCCGGGCATGATGCCGATCTTGATTTCATCGGGCGTAATCAGACCGGGACAATTCGGTCCAAGCAGCAATGTCTTGCTACCCGACTTGGCCATGCGGTCTTTCAGCGCCATCATGTCGCGCACTGGAATGCCTTCGGTGATGCAGATGGCGAGGTCGAGCTCGGCCTCTACCGCTTCCCAGATTGCTGCGGCAGCGCCAGCCGGTGGGACATAAATCACCGACACGTTGGCGCCGGTTTTGGCTTTGGCTTCAGCGACACTGGCAAAGATCGGGATACCTTCAAAATCCTCGCCGGCTTTTTTTGGATTGACACCCGCTACAAAGCAGTTTTTGCCATTGGCGTAGTCGCGGCACATACGGGTATGAAACTGGCCGGTCTTGCCGGTGATGCCCTGAGTAACAACTTTGGTATCTTTATTGATCAAAATCGACATGTTGGTTTCCTTGTGCGCGGTGCGGATGCTCGCACGCTGCGGGGTTATCAGGTTTTTTGCGCGTGCGCCTTGGCCGCAGCGACAACTTTCTGTGCGGCTTCTTCCATGGTGTCGGCGGCAATGATCGGCAAGCCGGATTCGGCCAGCATCTTTTTGCCGAGGTCTTCGTTGGTGCCTTTCATGCGGACCACCAGCGGCACCTGAAGAGAGACCGCTTTGGAGGCGACAATCACGCCTTCGGCGATCACGTCGCACTTCATGATCCCACCGAAAATATTCACGAGGATCGCTTTCAACCCCGGATTCTTCAGCATGATCTTGAAGGCTTCGGTAACTTTTTCGGCGGTCGCGCCGCCACCTACGTCAAGGAAGTTGGCGGGTTCACCGCCGAATAGTTTGATGGTATCCATCGTCGCCATCGCCAGGCCGGCGCCGTTCACCAGACAACCGATGTCGCCATCGAGGGAAATATAAGCCAGATCGAATTTGGAGGCTTCGACTTCCGCCGGGTCTTCTTCGTCCAGATCGCGGTAGGCGACGATCTCAGGCTGGCGAAACAGCGCGTTGGCATCAAAGTTGAACTTGGCGTCGAGTGCGATCACCTTGCCGGCGCCGGTCAGGATCAGCGGGTTGATTTCAGCCAGCGACGCATCGGTGTCCCAGAAGGCCTTGTACAAACCCTGCAATTGCGTGCGCGCGTCCGCCAGCGAGGCTGCCGGGATACCGATTTTGGTCGATATCGCGTCGGCATCGGCGTCAGTCAGGCCGATGGCGGGATCGATCGCAATGTGGTGCAGCAGTTCTGGATGGCTTTCGGCGACTTCTTCGATGTCCATGCCGCCCTCACTGGACGCCATGAGTACAACGCGCTGCGTCACGCGGTCGGTTACCAGACTGACGTACAGTTCTTTTTTGATATCGGCGCCTTCTTCGATCAGCAGGCGTCGCACCTTTTGGCCTTCGGGGCCGGTTTGGTGGGTCACCAGTTGCATGCCGAGGATCGCAGTGGCGTATTCGCGCACCTGGTCGAGCGACTTGGCGACCTTGACGCCGCCGCCCTTGCCGCGGCCGCCGGCATGGATTTGTGCCTTGACGACCCAGACCGGTCCGCCCAAGGTTTCGGCGGCCTTGACGGCTTCATCGACGGAGTTGCACGGAATGCCGCTCGGCACCGTGACACCGAATTTGCGGAGGATTTCCTTGCCCTGATACTCATGGATTTTCATGGGAGCTTCCCTTCAGACGCTGATCGAAAAATTGCTGGTTTGACTAACTGGATTGAATTGGGTCGGTGGCGCTGATCGACCAGCGCGGATAAAAGCGCGCGACGGCAGCACCGTCAGTGCGCAGCGCGTGGCAGCGATCAAGTTGAAAAGGTTTGCTCTGATCGGCGTCGACAGCGTCGCCATCGCGCGTATCCAGCACATCGCCGGCGAATGCCTGCAGCGCTGCAGTCGGCAGGATCTGCGCAAGCTCGGTCAGGTGCGTACAGCCACTGACCTCGCCCAGTCGTGCCTGCAGCTGGCGGCGAAAACCCTGCAGCAAATTCAGGCCGACCATCTGTTGATAGGCGGGGCCGATGGTGTCGCAGAAGCCGGGATAGGGGACCGCATCGGACACCGCTTCCACGGCGACCACATTGAAGGCAAGGTCAATCGTCAGGCGCAGCTTCAGATCGTGCAACGGTTGCCCGGCTGGACGGACACCGGAAGCCAATGTCACCGGACGCGTTTTGACATCAGTGATTTGCGCATCGATATCCCATAAGCCGTCCTCACGTGCAAACGCTTCGACCTGCAAAGTGCGGGTATGTTTAAGGACGCGACGTGAAGCGGGTGGTGACAGGGGCATACTGACCAATGTCCAAGTGGCGGCAGAACCGGCGGCGCCAACACTGCAGGCCACCAAAAATATGCCGCATTTGCGTAGAGTGCCGGCAGATTCTGCCGGCACAGCCGCTCATGCGGCAATGCAAAAAGTACGAAAGTGTAGCACAGCTGCCGGAGTGTCTGATGCCCTAAAAACACGCTTGGTACGGGGTTTGTTGGGCGGGCAGCACAGTTGGGAGGAGGGCATCAGGCACAGTCAGCGCAGGTGACCAACGCCAATAAAAGAGGGCTCACGTATGTCGGTTTGACTGCGACTGAGTGGCGAGGGGACGTTCAATAGGAAACGCGTCTAGTGCGTACTTGATTGACTGTGCGCTTGTTTTAGACACTACGGGCGCAAACAAATCATTTGCCGAAAGCCCAAACCTGTGCCCGACATGAGGGCCGGGCTCAACGCTCGTCGACCGAACTCAAATCATCCTCGTCACAACGCGGCTTCATGGCCGCCGAAATTGCACGGTGCGAAAACCCTCGTTGCATTAAAAACCGCATTTGGCGGACGCGGCCGGCGGCATCGTCAGCGGGCGCGCCAAACTTGCCAAGCCAGACTTCACGCGCGCGCCGGGTTTCATCTGCTTGCAGGGACAATTTGATTCCGCCGAGCGCTTCTCCCTGAACACCGTGACTTTGAAGTTCCTGAACGATCCGGTTATTACCGAAGCGGGCCGATCGGCGATGGACCAGTGACTCGGCGAAGCGACTTTGCGACAAAAATTGGCCGGTTTCGAGCCAGTCGAGCAATGCCGCTACGTCCTCACCTTCAAGTGCGTAGCGTTGAAGCTTGCGTGAAAGCTCTAGCCTGCTGTGCTCGCGCATCGAAAGATAGCGCAGCGCCCTGGCCTTCAAGCTGACGAGCGGCTTGGGCATTTGACTCCACCGCCTTTCAATTAATAAGCACTTCCAGTGCTCAACTACAAATGTCTTTACAGCCTGCCACCGGATCGGTGCATTGAACCGTGCGCTGGCGTTGCAGCGACGTTGCGTACACAACGCACTGCAGCTTGATTGCTATGGGCAATGTTGTCACCAACCGTTTGGTCAGGCAGCAAACGTGGACTACACAAAGAGTCGAACAGCATCGCTAATTGCTGGCGATGCGGACAGAGTAGCCACTCAGGGACGGTACACCGGGGCCACCCTGAATAGACCTCACTACAGCGGTGCTGCTACTCCGCCGCTTCTTCCTTGCTTTCAACCACCGCTTTATCGGCCGCCACTTTCTTCTTGCTCACTGGATCTGCAGATTTGATCGGACCCAGTTCCGGCACGCCCAGCGACGCGCGCACTTTGTTTTCAATTTCGCGTGCCAGTTCGGGGCGCTCTTTCAAAAAATTACGTGCATTGTCTTTGCCCTGACCAATCCGTTCGCCGTTATAGCTATACCAGGCGCCCGACTTCTCAACGATCTTGGCGTCGGCACCCAGATCGAGAATCTCACCCTCGCGCGAGGTGCCCTCGCCATACAGAATGTCGAAATGCGCTTCTTTGAACGGCGGTGCGATTTTATTTTTGACGACCTTGACCTTGGTTTCGTTGCCGATGACTTCATCACCGGATTTGATCGAGCCGGTACGCCGAATATCCAGTCGAACCGACGCATAAAACTTCAGGGCATTGCCGCCAGTCGTGGTTTCAGGGTTACCGAACATGACGCCGATCTTCATTCGGATCTGGTTAATGAAGATCACCAGTGTGTTGGTTCGGTTAATCGACCCTGTCAGCTTACGCAGGGCTTGCGACATCAGTCGTGCCTGCAGGCCTGGCAACGAGTCGCCCATGTCGCCTTCAATTTCGGCACGCGGCGTCAAGGCTGCAACCGAGTCGATCACAATCAGGTCGACGCCACCTGAGCGCACCAGTGCGTCGGTGATTTCAAGCGCCTGCTCGCCGGTGTCGGGTTGCGAAATCAACAGTTCGGACAAATTGATGCCCAACTTTTGCGCATAGCCAACATCGAGCGCATGTTCGGCATCGATGAAAGCACAGGTGCCACCCAACTTCTGCATTTCGGCAATGGTCTGCAGGGTCAATGTGGTTTTTCCCGAGGATTCGGGACCGTAAATTTCAACGACCCGGCCCCGCGGCAAACCGCCCACGCCTAACGCAATGTCCAATCCGAGCGAACCGGTGGATACGACCTGCACTTCTTCGACGACGGCGCCGTCGGCCATGCGCATTACCGACCCTTTGCCGAACTGCTTTTCAATCTGCGCCAGCGCGGCGGCAAGCGCTTTGCTTTTGTCGGAACCGGTTACGGGTTTTCTGTCGTCCATGAATCTTCTTTCTGCGGTAGGAAACTATCGGGCACATTGCGCCGGTCTTCTCGATTTCAATGCGATCATTTGGGTCGCAGACTGCACTGTATAAAAAAACAGTGGTTTATGCAAGCATCGGTTTTGTTTTTAGTCAATTGTGGTTGTTTGGCAGTACGCAGCGGCTTCCGATACGCACAATGTCGCCATAGCGGCACGATGAGGGTCCGGTACGCTGATACATCGGGAAATAATTCATGGCGCACGGGATGGTAGGCTTCGGTCTGGTGGCTGCTGGTTATGGTTAAGACGACGACGGCGCCCACGATACCTCGACCCAGACAACAAAGCGCACCCTTTGCCCGACGATTCTAAAACCACCATGTTGCACCAGTCGCGCCAACGCGGCCCCGGCCGCTTGCCGGATGCGCCGCCGCGCCTGGGTCGGCGTACCGTATCGGTCGGCATGATCGTGACGTTGCTGCTGCATTTGCTGGCGCTCTGGATGATTCTGGCTTACCAGCGCGAAATCGCCCTGAGCCCTCCAGGCAGCCACGCCACAGAAACCACCTTGCTGATGATTCCAAATGCGCCGGACAGCAAACCAGACGCGCATCGCGCAAAAGGTGTCGAAGCGCCGCCGCCGACCCCGACGCCACGTCCGAAGCCGCGTTTCAAACGTCGACCCAGCCGCCCGGTCGCGACTTTGTCGCCAGCGCCGGCTAATCCGGACGCCATCTCGGCACCGCTTTCAGAAACGCCTCCGGCGCGACCGGTCGAAGCGGCACCGGAGATACCACCAGCCCCAGCGCCGGAAGATGATTTTTCAAGCAAACTGGCTGCTCGCCAAAAGCAGCGCGCCGAAGCCGAAACGCAGGAGCAAGAGCGACAAGCGCAGCGCGGCAGTCCCGCACAGCAGGATGCCGAACGCGGCAAGCAGGCTGCGCTGGCAAATATCGCCTCCGCCCTGCACAAGGCCGGAATCGAAAAAGAGAACGGCGGCGGGCTGTTCAAGCTTGAAAATCTCGGCACGCACAATGCGGAGTTTCTGTTCCGCGGGTGGAAAAAAGAAGCCAGCCGCAACTGGAGCCAGATGATCCAGGTGGAGCAAGGCAGCGAGGCCGACATCCGGATTGCGGTGGTCAAGAAAATGATCGTCATCATCCGTCAACACACGCAGGAGGACTTTACCTGGGAATCACACCGACTAGGCCGCACGATCCATCTGAGCGCGCGGCCCGAGGACAGTGCCGGTCTGCAGCAATTTTTGCTACGCGAGTTTTTCCCCGACTTCAGCGCGCCTCAGCAGTAGGGCGAGACCGCCGCGCGCTATTGCATCTTGCTCAATAGTTGCTTACGCAATAGACTGCAATACAGCTGGTGACACGGCGCGGCGCCAGCCCGTCGTGATATCACGCCCACCCTTTTGCGGACCTGAACCATGCGCATTTTGCTTGCCGAAGACGACAGCGTGCTCGCCGATGGCCTGACTCGTTCGCTACGTCAATCGGGCTATGCCACCGATTGCGTCAACAACGGTTCGGACGCCGATCTGGCGCTGTCCACGCAGGATTTCGATTTGCTGATTCTGGATCTCGGGTTGCCAAAAATGTCCGGTGCCGAAGTTCTGCGCCGACTGCGTGCGCGCAATTCGCATCTGCCGGTATTGATATTGACTGCCGCCGATTCTGTCGAGCAGCGTGTCAAGGGTCTCGATCTGGGGGCGGACGACTATATGGCGAAGCCATTTGCGTTGTCGGAACTCGAAGCGCGGGTGCGGGCGCTGACCCGACGCGGCGTAGGCGGCGGTCCTACCGTGATTCGGCACGGTCCGCTGTCGTATGACCAGGTCGGCCGGATCGCTTATCTGCATGAGCAGATGCTCGATTTGTCAGCACGTGAAATCGGGTTGCTCGAGGTGCTGCTGCAGCGCACCGGCAGGCTGGTCTCAAAAGAACAGCTGGTCGACCATTTGTGCGAATGGGGTGAAGAGGTCAGCAACAATGCGATCGAAGTGTATGTGCACCGGCTGCGCAAAAAAATCGAGACCGTCGGTGTGCGTATTGCTACGGTGCGCGGTCTCGGGTACTGCCTCGAAAAATTCGTCGAGACGCCGCCGGCAGCAATCGTAGCGCCCGCGACACCGCTCTGAGACTACGATGCTGACCGACCCGGAGGCTCTGCAAGGCGCGCTCGATACGGTGCCTGGCGCAGCTGCCGACGAGCGCATTCAGCGCTCGCTGTTTGGTGAAATCCTCGACTGGATGCTGGTGCCGCTACTGCTACTGTGGCCGATGAGTATCGCCATCACGTATCTGGTGGCGAAGTCGATTGCAAACCAGCCGTTCGATCATATTCTGGACGACAACGTGACCATGCTGGCGCAGCAAGTGCGCGAGATCGGCGGCAAGGTAGCGCCGCTCCGCCCCGGTGTGGCGCGCAATATTTTACGCGCCGATGAGCCCGATGCGATCGCCTGGCAAATCCTTGGGCCGCATGGCGAACTCATCGATGGCGAGCGTCAGATCGGTCTTCCGCCAGACGATGAAAAGGCCGCCACCACCTCGGTTCAGCTCCGCAACGATACGCTGCGCGGTACCGACGTGCGCATCGGGTATTTGCTGGTCGACCTGCATCGCGCCGGGCCGGCGCGAGCAAGTGCGAACGAGCCGCGCATGGCGCTGGTGCAGGTGGCCGAAACCTTCGACAAGCGTGCCCAATTGGCCAACGACATCATCAAGGGCGTGATCTTGCCGCAGTTTATTATCTTGCCGGTGGCACT
>JAYVEF010000270.1:0-25367 GCA_043748965.1 Burkholderiales bacterium | reverse complement strand
CCACGGGGTTCTTTTACATACTGTAGCCTGGCGTTGTGCAAGCCGAAGATCGCCCATACTCCACGGCGCAGATGCAGCTAACGCAACGCTGCAACAAGAAGGCCGCGAAGCTGCAGCGTCCACCGACACGGATTTACGATCGTGTGGTCCTCGGACCGGCTGACTTTGTACATCATCAGTGTGGCGAATCGTCGCCGCACCTGCGCCGCGGGCATTTTTGCCTGCAGTCGTGCGGTACGCAGTCATCCCTGCGCAAAGTGATTTTTTTGGCGCCGACGTGGGTCCGTGGGGATCGCCTTGTCGGTCAACAGGCGGGCAAATAGACGGGGCATTTTCGTCAGCATTAGTGCTGACCATATTTGGCTGGCCAAACCGGTTCATATCCAGCCCCGGCATTGATGTCTCGAATGTTACCGGACCAGAGCTGTCAAACAGCAGCAGACAACAAAAGCCGAAGAGCTTCGGTTTTCAATGCCGAACTTTTTATAGACGGACATGGCCATGACATCCGACCAGCGCGTCGATAGAGAGCACTGACGTTGCCGGCCAGGACCAGCGCGTCATTATTTTTAGTCAGCTGGCCTGCCCCGTAGACTACGGGGCCATGTTTTCTATTCAGACCCGGATTATTTTTTGAAGCCTTTTTTATGTCATGTATTTGCATCCAAGTGGTAGAGGACGATTGCGTGACGCGTCGTGACCCTAAAAGGGTAGCCGCTTGTTCAGGTTTGAGCCAGCCCAGCCGCTCGCGCATCGATTGGCCTACAATGCGGCCAAACCACACAGCAATAACTTTTTCTGACCGATGTCTGCCGAAACGCCACCTGCCTGTTTTGCCCTGTTCGACGACTGCCACGCCAGTGCGGACGATCCACGCTCACGGCTTTACACCGGTTATATCGGCACGCTGCAATGTCGCGACAAGACCGAACTGGTAGAGCATCTGGACCACCTGCAACGGCGTGACACGCACGCGGTAGCGCTGTGCAGTTACGAACTTGGCGCGGCGTTGCATGACATCCCCGGGCGCAGCGAGGCACCTCTCACGCAGCTGATCTTGTTCGACCATTGCACGATGATGTCGACCGCTGCGGTGGACGCCTGGCTGCTACGACATGCCGACCATGCGTCCGCCGGCGTGGCAGGCCTGCAGGCCAATCTGGACGCCGATAGTTTCACCGAAGCGATCGGCCGCATCCACGACTACATCGCAGCAGGCGACACGTATCAGGTTAATTTCACCTACCGGTTGCACTTCGAGACATACGGCAACTTGTTCACGTTGTATTGCCGTTTGCGCGCGCGTCAGCCAGTGCCCTATGGCGCCCTGATTTGCTTGACCGATGGCAGCGCGACGCTGTCGCTGTCGCCTGAATTATTCGTCCGCCAGCACGCCGGTAACCTGACTGTCCGCCCCATGAAAGGCACCGCGCGCGCGACTGGTGACGCGACGCGCGATATCGGTATCGCTGCAGCGCTGGCAAACGATCCAAAAAACCGCGCTGAAAACTTGATGATCGTCGATCTGCTGCGCAACGACCTCGGGCAAGTCGCCCGAATCGGTTCGGTAACGGTACCGGAATTGTTCGCAGTCACACGTTTTGGCAGCGTGCTGCAGATGACTTCGACCGTCACCGCGCGGCTGCGCGACGACGTCACGCTGGCGCAACTGATCGTTGCGCTGTTTCCGTGCGGATCGATTACTGGTGCGCCGAAGCGGCGCACCATGCAAATTATTCGCGAGTTGGAGGAGGCACCACGCGGCCTGTACACCGGAGCGATCGGCTGGCTGGCGCCTGCGCAGCAGCCGGGTGCGATTGGGGACTTCTGCCTGTCGGTTCCAATCCGCACGCTGCTGTTGCAAGCACCAGACGCAGCGCACATGCGGCGCGGCGAAATGGGTGTCGGCGCCGGTATCGTGCATGACAGCGTGGCTGCCGACGAATGGGCCGAGTGCGCGCTGAAAGCACAATTTCTGACCGGCTTGGTCGCCGAGTTTGCACTGTTTGAAACCATGGCGGTGTCGCGTGATGGCGGCTGTCGCTCGCTCTCGCAACACCTTGCGCGGCTCAGTCGATCGGCACGGTATTTTGGTTTTGAATTCGACCCGGATGCGGCCCGGCTCGCGGTGGGCCAGTGTTGCGCAGGGCTGCCGGATACCGCGCAATATCGCTTGCGGCTGACGCTGCAACCGGACGGCACGTGCGCGCTGCAAAGCGGTTCGCTGACGCCACTATCGGAACCGGTGCGGCTCCTGGTGTCGCCCGATCCCACCAACGCGGATGATCTTTTTTTGCGTCACAAAACTACGCTGCGCACGCGCTACGATCGCGCCTGGCAGGATGCCGAGGCGCAGGGCGCATTTGATCAGTTGTTCTGTAATCAGCGCGGGGAAGTCACCGAAGGCGGGCGCAGTACGCTGTTGGTACAGATCGACGATCGCTGGTGGACTCCGGCTCTGGCGTGCGGCGTGTTGCCGGGCGTGATGCGTGCTGAACTGCTGGTTGATCCTGTGTGGCAGGTGTGCGAGCGCAGGATGACTCTGACGGAGGTGCGGGGCGCGCAGCGTTTGCTCGTATGTAATGCGCTGCGGGGAATGCTCGAGGCGGTGCTGGTGGGGTAGTCGCCTTATGTTGAGATCGCGCGAAGTCGTGTCTGCGCGAATCGGAAGGCGACCGCGGCACCGGCGCGACCAGGAATGGACAACCGTTGGGCGCCAGTTTTCTGTCACGACCGTGCCCTTTACAAAACTTTACCTGCTCCACACACCCCCGCCACATCCTCTCGATAAAGTCCAATGCATGCAAACCATTCCGTGTTTGCAGATGTCGACAATGAGGACTTCACCATGATGACCACTTCAAAAAGCACGCCAAAAAGCGCCCGCCGCTGGGTTCTTGCCGTCACGGTAGTAACCCTGATCGCCGCTGGCTCATGGACAGGTCTCAGTCAGGCCAGCGAGGGCGAAGGCTGGGGCGGCGGGCACCATCATGGTATGGCTGAGATGACACTCGAAATGCAGGCCAGGCACGTCGATAAAATGGTCGCGCACCTGCTCGGCGACGCTACGCCAGAACAAAAAACCAAGGTCACGGCGCTGGCCAACGCCGCTTTTGTCGACCTGCAGCCGCTGCAGGTCAAGCGTCGTGACGCCCACCAGGAAGGAATCAAAATTCTGAGTGAAGCCACCGTCAATCGCGATGCACTCGAACAGGTCCGCTCGACCGAAATGCAGCTTGCCGAGCAGAGCTCAAAACGGATCACGCAGGCGCTGGCAGATATCGCCGATGTGCTGACGCCAGCGCAGCGGCTGCGGCTGGCCGAGCATTTGCAACACCGTATGGGCGACCATTACTAAGGTGTCTGCACGATCGATCGACAGCGAACTGCCTTACACTGCCGCATGACGCCACCTATCCATGTGCCACCGGTCCTGCCACTGCAGCATCGGCTGTTGATGATTGAAGACGATCATCGGCTGGCAGCTATGGTCGTCACCTATCTGCAGCTAAACGGTTTCGCGGTGGAGCATGTCGAAACCGCACGGGATGGCTTGGCGCGGCTGCAGTCTGCACGACCTTTTTCGGCGATCCTGCTTGACCTGATGCTGCCGGACGCCAATGGCCTTGATCTGTGTCGCGAGATCCGCCATCTGCCGCAGCCGCGCGGTTCGATTCCAATTCTGATGTTGACTGCCAAAGGCGATCCGATGGACCGGGTGGTCGGACTGGAAATCGGCGCCGACGATTATGTGCCGAAACCGTTCGAGCCGCGTGAGCTGCTGGCGCGTCTGCGGGCGATTTTGCGGCGTCCTGCACAGCAGATGACTGCACCATCGTCATTGCTGCACTTCGGTCGCCTGGCGATCGATCGAGATGCGCGCACCGTCCGCATCGATCAGCGCAACTGCGTCCTGACCGCGTACCAGTTTGATTTGCTGCAGGCGCTTGCCGAACGGGCGGGTCGGGTGCTGTCGCGCGAACAGCTAATGGATGCGGTAAGTGGCGTGCCACTGGACGCGTTCGATCGCTCGATCGATGTGCATGTCGGCCGCGTGCGGCAAGCCATCGAAGACGATCCGAAGCACCCTAAACGCATCCTGACTGTCCGTGGTAGCGGCTACCTGTTTGCGAAAGTTCAGGATGCCTGAATCGAACCCGCGCTTTGGGCTGACGCACCGGCTGTACGTGCGGATTTATCTGGCGCTGCTGCTGGCGCTGGGATTGGCAGCCCTGCTGTTCGGTACCGCATGGCACCTGAATCCCGACAACGCGCAGATTGGCGGTAGCCTGGAAACATTCGCCGAATTTGCCGCCAGCGTGTTGCCCCCGGCAGACGCGCTGCGCGCCCAGCAGCAGGCCGCCCTGCTGGAGTGGCAGCCGCGCATGCATGCAGATCTGGCCTTGTATTCGGCTAGCGGCACCCTGTTGGCTGCGGCGGGGCACCCGCTACCACCACGGGATCCGAGCCAGACCGCAAGCGGCTGGTTGGGGGGGGGCCCGCCGGTCTTTGCGCTGAAATTATCCGATGGCCGCTGGCTGCTGGGTGCCCACGTCCATCCTCGGGCACACCGCCAGGCGCTTGGCCTGACCGCTGCGCTGGCACTGATAGCGCTGGCGGTCGGATTGGCATCGTTACCGTTGGTACGGCGTCTGACGCGGCGCCTGGAACGTCTGGAGCGCAGTGTCGAAGCGCTCGGTGCCGGGCAATGGTCGACCCGCGTGGCGGTCGAGGGCGACGATGAGGTAGCGCGTCTGGCGGCCAGCTTCAATCGCTCGGCGGCGCATATCGAAGCATTGATGCAGGCCCAGCGCACCTTGCTTGCCAATGCCTCGCATGAACTGCGCTCACCGCTAGCGCGGATTCGCATGGCTGTCGAATTGCTGCCGCCCGATGCCGCGCATGGACTGCGCGCTGAAATAACGCGGAAC
This sequence comes from Burkholderiales bacterium, assembly GCA_043748965.1. GTDB lineage: Bacteria > Pseudomonadota > Gammaproteobacteria > Burkholderiales > Burkholderiaceae_D > Actimicrobium. The sequence continues at coordinate 20,436 of JAYVEF010000270.1, read as the reverse complement.
ATCGTCGAACTCGATCAACTGGTCGATGAAATTTTGCTGGCCAGCCGCCTCGATCCCAGCGCCAGCGCGCCACTGTTGCGTGAAGCGGTCGCGCTCACGGCGATCGCGTCCGAAGAGGCAGCGCGCGCTGGCGCCACGATGGTTGCAGCAGATATGATCGTACAGGGTGACGCGCGGCTGCTACGTCGCCTTCTACGCAATCTGCTCGAGAACGCCCAGCGCCATGGCGCCGGCAGCCCGATCGAAATCTCGCTGCAGCGCAACGCCAGTGGTGTCGAGATTCAGGTGTGTGATCGTGGCCCCGGCGTACCACCGGATCAGTATGCGGCGATTTTCGAACCGTTTTATCGACTGCCGGGCAGTCGCGAGCGCGACGGTGGCAGCGGTCTCGGTCTCAGTCTGGTGCGCCAGATTGCACGACACCACGGAGGCGAGGTGCACTGTGTCGGGCGCGACGGTGGCGGCAGCTGTTTCAGCGTGACGCTGCCGTAATGCTGCGATGTCACGGCGACGCGTGACGCAATCCCAGGTAGGTCGCGATCACCCGCGGGTCGGTCGCCAATTGCGCGGCCGGTCCTTTCAGCACCACTTCGCCGGTCTCCAGCACATACCCGTAATCGGCCACCTGCAGTGCAGCGCGGGCATTTTGCTCGACCAGCAGAATTGCCACGCCGGCGGCTCTCAACCGCACGATGATCTGAAAGATTTCTCGCGCGATCAGTGGCGCCAAACCGAGGCTCGGTTCGTCCAGCATCAGCAACTGGGGTTTGGCCATGAGAGCCCGTCCCAGCGCCAGCATCTGACGCTCGCCGCCTGACAACGTACCGGCCTGCTGGCGACGGCGTTCCAGCAGCCGCGGGAAAAGATCGAACACCACCGGCAACTGATCGCGATAATTTTTCTCACCAGCGCGATAGCGTCGATAACTGCCCAGCAGCAGATTGTCTTCCACGCTCATGGAAGCAAATAGTTCGCGCTTTTCCGGCACCAGGCAGAGGCCACGGGCGACGCGCTGTTCAACGGCTACACCAGCCAGATTCTGCTGCAGGAAATGTACCGTACCTCGCTGGCTGGCACCGTTGGGAAGTGCAGCTGCGAGCGCATTGAGCAGCGTCGACTTGCCGGCACCGTTCGGCCCGATGACCGTCACGATGCGTCCCGCAGAAATCTGCAGACTGACGCCGTGTAGCGCTTCGACCTTGCCATAACTGGTGTACAGCGAATCGACCGCCAGCATCGGCTCCGGTACCAGATATGCTATCACTCGACGCTACCGAGATATGCGGTGAGCACCGCTGGATCGGCCTGAACGTCGGCCGGCACGCCGCTGGCAATGCAACGACCGAATTCCATCACGACCAGCCGGTCGGTCAGGTGCATGACAAAATCCATGTCGTGCTCGACCAGCAAAACGCTTAATCCCTCGGCTTTAAGCTGGCGTAACAGCACTGCCAGCGCGATTTTTTCCTGGTGACGCAGACCGGCGGCAGGCTCATCGAGCAACAGCAGCGTCGGATCGCAGCATAATGCGCGGGCGATCTCGAGCAGACGCTGCTGGCCCAGTGCCAGGCTACCTGCCTCCTGCTGCGCCAGTTGCGCCAGGCCGACCCGTTCGAGCTGCTGCAGTGCGTGCCAGCGCAAGCGCTTTTCTTCAGCGCGATTGGCCCCCAGCACGCTGGAAATCACGCCGCGCTTGCCACGCCGATGCGCGCCCAATGCTACGTTGTCCAGCACCGTCATGCCGGCGATCAACCGGACATGCTGAAACGTGCGTGCAATACCGCGCGCGACAATTGCACGGGCCGGCAAACCATCGATGCGCTGCAGCGTCTGCGCACCGCAAAACAGAATCTGTCCGCCAGATAGGGGCAGCACACCCGTGATCAGGTTGAACAGCGTCGATTTGCCGGCACCGTTCGGCCCGATCAGTCCGAGAATTTCGCCAGCGCGCAGATCGAACCCGATGCCGGCGACTGCCACCAACCCGCCAAACTGCTTGCGGACCTGCTGCAACTGCAGCAGCAGCGTGCCGGATGCTGGACGGCTGCGCACGGGTAACGCGGGCGCTTCCAACGGCGTAGCAACGCGCGGACGCAGCATCAGATTGCGCAGCAACGGCCACAAACCATCGCGTGCACGTTGCAACAGCAGCACCATCATCACGCCAAACACGATGATTTCAAAATTGCCGCTACTGCCCAGCAGGGCCGGCAAAATCGACTGCAGCTGATCCTTCAGAATCGTCAGCAGGGCCGCGCCGAGCAGCGCGCCCCACACATAACCAGCGCCGCCCACCACCGCCATGAACAGCGCTTCGATACCGGCATTCAAACCGAACGGTGTCGGGTTGACGGCACCTTGCAGGTGCGCGTACAGCCAGCCAGATACGCAGGCCAGCAGTGCTGCCGCGACGAAGCAGACGACCTTCATCCAGGCAGTCGGTACCCCCATCGCTTCGGCCATGCCGACGTTACCGTTCAATGCCCGAATCGCTCGTCCGGGCCGCGAATCCAGCAGGTTTTGCAGGCCCAGCGCAGCGGCCATGACCACGACCCAGATCAGACATGCCATGCTGCCGCCGGAGGCCAGGCTGCGGCCGACGAACGTGATCGGCGCGATACCGTTCAGGCCATCGTATTTACCCAAAAAATCGAGGTTGCCGAATAGGTAGAACAGCGATAATCCCCACGCAATCGTGCCAAGTGGCAGATAGTGGCCGGACAGGCGCATGGTGATCGCACCGAGCGCCAGCGCTACAGCGCCCGTGACACAAAGTCCCGTCAGCAAACCGAGCCAGGGCGACAAGCCAAAATGGGTGTTCAGATACGCCGTCGAATAGGCGCCTATGCCAACGAACGCGGCCTGGCCGAACGAAGTCATGCCGCCGACGCCGGTCAGCAGCACCAGCCCCAGCGCCACCAGAGACGACAGGCCGATGTAGCTTGCCAGCGTGATCCAATACACCGGTATCGGCAGCAATGACGTCATTACCAGCGCTGCCACAAAAATCAGCAAGGACAGACGCATTAGTGGTCATCCCCATCGCCACTGGCAGCGCGCAACGAACGCCACAACAGAACCGGGATGATCAGCGCAAACACGATCACTTCCTTGAATGCGCTGGCCCAGAACGAGGCGTACGCCTCGAGTAGTCCCACCAGCAGGGCACCCGCAGCCGCGATCGGATAGCTACCGAGCCCGCCGATGATCGCGCCGACAAACCCCTTCAAGCCGATCAGAAAACCGCTGTCGTAATACACCGTGGTCAGCGGCGCGATCAACATGCCGGACAGGGCACCGAGGGCTGCTGCCAATGTGAACGCCAGCCGTCCGGCTTGCGTGGTGCCGATGCCGACCAGTTGCGCACCAAGTCGATTGACTGCGGTGGCACGCAATGCTTTGCCGGACAGGGTATGTTCAAAATAACCGTACAACGCTACGATCAGGCCGGACGCGACGCCGATGATGACCAGACTCTGGCCTGAAATTTGCAGCGCACCGATTACAAAACGCGCCTCTGAAAATGCAGCGGTTCGCGCGCCTTCTGCACCGAACATCAACAGCCCGGTACCGAGTAGTGCAAAGTGCACACCGACCGAAACGATCAGCAGTACCAAAGTGCTGGCTTCGGCCAGTGGTGCAAATGCCAGCCGGTACACCATGGGTCCCATCGGCACCACGATCGCCAGCGCCAGCACGACCTGAATCAGCACCGCAATGCCCGCACCCGTCTCGCTCACGGTACTGCTGCGCACGATCAGCCACAACACCATCGGCAGCAGAATGAATTTACCGAACGCCGGTAACAACGCGCGCCACGACTGCCGGCCTCTGCCGGCAAATGCGACCGATTCCTGTATAAATACTCCCAGGCCCAGCCCGACCAGCAGCGTTGCAGAGGCCGGAAATTCGTGCGTCTGCAGTGCTGCCAGCGTCAGCGCGCCGTACGCGACAAACTCACCCTGCGCAATGAAGATGACACGCGTCACCGAAAATACCAGCACTAGTGCAAGCGCCAGCAGCGCGTAGATTGCCCCGCTGGTAATGCCGTCTTGCGTCAAAATTGCAGCGATTGAAAAATCCATGCGTTGTCCTAGGTCCGGAATGGATTATTTGAAGAGGTTCGCCAACGCGCCGCAAGGGTCCCGCGCGACGTCGCAAAAAATCAATTTGCCTGCCCGAGCAATTTCCATTTTCTATCCACGATCTTCACCATTACCCGCGCCCGCTGGTCCAGTCCCAGATGATCGGTCGCGCTCAAATTGAAAATACCGTGCGCGCCTGCCAGATTTTTAGTGACTTCGATCGCATCACGCAAGGCCGATCTGAATTCGGCTGTGCCCGGCTGGCCGTGCTTCAAGGCTTGCGGTACTGCCGCGGCGAACAGCAGGCCGGCGTCCCAGGCGTGGCCGCCGAAGGTCGATACGGTTCCCGCCCCATAGGCTTTTTCATAGGCCGCCTTGTAGGTCAGCGCGGACTTCTTGACCGGGTTGGTGTCGGCCAGTTGCTCGGCCACCAGCAACGGTCCGGCCGGTAACCAGGTGCCTTCGCAATCCGTGCCGCAAACGCGCAGAAAGTCGTTGTTGGCGGCACCGTGGGTTTGATAGATCGCGCCTTTATAACCACGCGCCTTGAGGGTCTTTTGCGGCAGTGCGGCGGGCGTGCCGGAGCCGGCGATCAATACGGCGTCCGGATTGGTCGTCAGAATTTTTAGGATCTGCCCCGTCACCGACGTGTCGCTACGGGCAAAGCGCTCATTGGCGCTGACCTTGATGTGGCGCAGTTCTGCCAGTTTGGAAAATTCGCGATACCAGCCTTCACCGTAGGCATCGTTAAAGCCGATGAATGCGACCGTTTTGATTCCTGCGTCGGCCATGTGAGCGGTAATCGCGGTCGACATGTGCGAGTCGTTCTGGGGCGTCTTGAACACCCAGCGCCGCTTACCTTCGACCGGCTCGACAATCGACGCCGATGCCGCCATGGCGATCATCGGCGTGTGTGATTCGGCGACGATATCGATCATCGCCAGCGCGTTCGGCGTGGTGGTCGAGCCGATAATCAGGTCGACCTTGTCTTCGCCGATTAGCTTGCGCGTATTTTTCACAGCGGTGGTTGTATCGGTGGCGTCGTCCAGCACGATGTACTCGACGGTTTTGCCAGCGATTTCTTTTGGCAGCAGGGCGATGGTATTTTTTTCGGGGATGCCGAGAGAAGCCGCCGGGCCGGTGGCCGAGACCGTCACGCCAACACGGATTTGCGCCGAAGCGCTGCTTGCGAACAGTACCGCGAAGGCCACTACCATGCCAACGCGAGCGAAACTGGATTGATTCAACATGAGTGTCTCCGCAATTTAATTGTTATTGGCGCGCAGGCAGGCGGTCACCTGACGCAGCCAAAACGCACGCATTCGAGTGTAGCGGTTCAATCAGAGCGCGACAAGTGAGGCGGCAACCGTAAGGTAGCAAACACTTTACGCCTGCCGGCATAAAATAATTTCTACATCGTTGTAAGCGATTTGCGCCCGGCCCGACAGATGCACAAGTCGCAGCGATTGCACCGGTTACCTACGGCAGCCGGGTATCACTGGGACGAAATGATATAGCCCCGTTTTCATCGCAGTCCAACCGACGTCCACTTTTAACCTTACGGAGAATTATATGAACCCAACCCTGAAATCTGGCGCGATGATCGCCATGGCTGCAGCAGCGATGGCCTTGTCGGGCACGGTGCTTGCCGCCACTGCATCGATCAGTGCAGGCGACAAAGTGCATTGTGCCGGCATCAACAGCTGCAAGGGCACCAGCGAATGCGCCACGGCCGAAAATTCATGCAAGGGCCAGAACAGTTGCAAAGGTCACGGCTTTTTGTCATCGACCGCGTCGGAATGTTTTGCCAAAAGCGGTAAGATCATCGACTTGAACAAATAAAAAAATTGCGTCCATCACTGCGTCGGCGTCGCGCCGGCGCGGTGAATTTTTTGGACGCGGCTTATTGGAAACAGGACCCGCATGCGCGCTTCCCCCGGCTTCGGACTCGGTTTGCGTACCGAGCATTACAATCAGCTGCTGGCCGGACCCTGCGCGGTCGACTGGTTTGAAATCCTCTCTGAAAATTACATGGTCCCCGGCGGCAAACCGCTGGCCATGCTGGACCGGATACGGCAGGATTATCCGATGGCAATGCATGGCGTTTCGATGTCGATCGGGTCGCCCGACGGCCCGTCCGACGACTATCTGCGCGACCTTAAAAAATTAATCGATCGGGTCGATCCGCTCTGGATTTCCGATCATCTCTGCTGGACCGGCGTGCATGGCCGCAATCTGCACGATCTGCTGCCGTTACCGTACACCGAAGAAACCGTGCACCACGTCGCGCGAAATATCCGTCGCGTGCAGGATGTGCTCGGGCGCCCGCTCCTGCTCGAGAACGTTTCGAGCTACCTGCGCTTCAATGGCGACACATTGAAAGAATGGGAGTTTGTCGCCGCCGTCGCCGACGAGTCCGACAGTCTGATTCTTCTCGACATCAACAACATATACGTCAGTAGCGTCAATCACGACTTTGACGCGCTGACGTATCTGCGTGCAATGCCATTGCAAAGGGTGCGCCAACTGCATCTCGCCGGCCATATGAACACGGGCGATCACATCATCGACACGCACGACCGCCCGGTCGCCGAGCCGGTCTGGGCACTGTACTCGGCCGCGCTGCAGCGCTTTGGCGATGTGGCGGCGATGATCGAACGCGATGATCAAATACCGCCGCTGGCCGAACTGGTAGCCGAACTGGATTACGCCCGCGCGGTAGCGCGCAGCGTGCTTCTCGAAACCGCTGCATGAGAACAGCCATGACGCTGCTGCAGCAACCTCTGCAGGACTATTTGCAGTCCAACGGCGCTATTGATCCCACCTTGCTGACGATGGTGGCGGAGAGCGGCGGCTTGTCCGCCGCTGCGCGGCTGGCGATTTATCGCGACGGTTACCGGATCCGTTTGCGCCAGGCGCTCGCTGCCGCCTTCGACAAGACGCATGCGCTGATCGGCGACGCCCTGTTCGAACAAATGTGTGATGGCTATATCGACGCACAGCCTTCTCGCTACGATAACCTGCGGTGGTACGGCGACCTTTTCGCGCAACATCTGGCCGGCGCACTACCGTCGTATGCGTTTGTGGCCGAGCTCGCGCAATTTGAATGGGCCCTCGGGCTCGCTTTCGACGCCGCGGATGCGCCGCTACTGACGCTCGATACCCTGGCCGGGCAAAGCGCCGAATCATGGGAGCAAATTAGCTTTACGCTACAACCAGCGTTGCAATTTTTAACGCTGGAATGGAACGTTGTCGCCATATGGCTGGCACTGGACGCCGATGCCGTGCCGCCGGCGCCAGCCCTCAGTACCCTACATTGGCTGGTCTGGCGCCACGGTTGGCAACCGCGCTTTCGCTCGGCGACGGCACTCGAATTCGAGACGTTGCAGGCACTGGCACGCGGTTTGGGATTCGCCGCAGTGTGCAGCAATGCGCATGCCGCCAGCGCTGACTTCGACGTTACGGCGCAAATCGCAGCGTGGTTGCAAGTCTGGCGCGAGGAGACGCTCCTGAGCGCAATTGTGTACAAGGCAGCCAGTGCAACGCCGCCGCTTACGGGGTTTCATCACGCAGGTTCGCTGCGTCGATGAGGCCACCGCGCACCGGCGCTAGTTTTGCATGATCAAACCGCGCCCGTAAAAAACCCTTAAACTCGGACGCGTTATCACTCTGAGGCGCACGACATGCCTGACCACCGCGCTGCCACCGCGCCATTTATAACCGCTCTGGCGCTTTCACTCGGCGCCGCGATATCGCTTGGCATGTCGCGCTTTTCGTATGCGCTGCTGTTGCCACCGATGCGCGCGGATTTGGGTTGGACCTATCTGCTGGCAGGCGCCATGAATACTGCCAACGCACTCGGCTATCTGATCGGCGCGCTTTTAACGCCACCACTAATGCGGCGCTTCGGTGCGCAAAAATTGCTGATTGGCGGTGCATTGCTGACTGCAATTTTCATGCTGCTGTCGGGTCTGGTTATCGATGCCGGCTTGCTGCTGTTGCAGCGCACGCTGGCGGGCGTCGCCAGCGCGCTGATCTTCATTTCCGGTGGCGTTCTGGCGGCGCGGCTAGGGTCGCTACATCCCACCCGGGCAGGGCTTTTGATCGGGATCTATTACAGCGGCACGGGTCTGGGCATCGTGCTGTCGGCCTTACTCGTGCCGGCAACGCAACGTCTGGCGTCCCGCACGCCGCATGCGTGGCAGTGGGCCTGGTTGGCGTTGGGTGCGACCTGCCTCCTGGCGACCGCTGCGATGGCTGCGCCAGCGCAGCGCATCGATGGTCGGGCAGCACCTGCGAGCGCCCATGACCGGTTCGCATGGCGCGATTTTCGATGTGGACTGGCCGGGTATTTCATGTTCGGGGTCGGCTATATCGGCTACATGACGTTTGTGGTGGCGCTTTTGCGCGAGCAGGGTATGACTGCCGGTTTGATCATGGCGTTCTATATCGCGCTCGGTTTGGCGGTTATGGCATCGTCGCGTATCTGGGCGCGGTTGCTGGATCATTTCCGGGGTGGTCAGTCGATGGCGATCCTGAACGCACTGCTGGCGCTGGCGACAATTTTGCCTGCACTGACGGCGCAGCCGGTGCTGATTTTTTGCTCCGGTGTTCTGTTCGGTGCGGTTTTTCTGTCGGTCGTGGCGTCGACCACCGCCCTGGTTCGGCACAATGTGCCAGCGCCTGCCTGGACCGGCGGCATCGGCGCATTTACCACCGTGTTTGCGTTCGGCCAAATTGTCGGACCGAGCGTGGTTGGCTGGATTGCCGATGGCGCTGGCGGGTTGCAACGCGGGCTGATTTTTTCTGCGCTGGCGTTGTTGGCAGGCGCGTTGCTGGCAAGTCGTCAATCGGCGTTACCGCATGCGCATGTAACGCTATAAAGCGCCTGGCGAACGGTCCGGCTCAGCACCGTGCAGCGAGCGCCAAAGTACGACCAGGCGTGGCACCCGCGCCCTGCAAACGCTGCCCGCCGCTCTGGATATCCAAATGTGGCGGGACACCCGGTTGGTAGGGCCTTATCCTTGATGCTCTTCTATTTCGGGAACCTGCATGCGCCGCGCTGATCTGATTCGTCTGATTTCACTCGCCGCTATCTGGGGTGTTTCCTTTTTATTCATGCGCATCATTGCGCCGGTACTGGGGCCGATCTGGACCGCCGACCTGCGCGTCGGCATTGCCGGCGTGCTGATGCTGGTGTTTATGCTGATGCGTTCTCAGGCGATCGACTGGCGTGTCAACTGGCGTCAATATGTATTGATCGGGACGTTTAATTCGGCGCTTCCGGCGGTACTTTTTTCCTATGCGGCGCTGACCCTGCCGGCAGGTTATTCGGCGATCCTGAATGCAACCAGTCCACTTTGGGGTGCCATGCTCGCGGTCGCGGTACTGGGGGAACGAATGTACTGGAAAAAAGCACTCGGTCTGGTCTGCGGAATCGCTGGTGTTGGCCTACTGGTGCGACTCGGCCCGGTGCCATTTACATCGGAAGTTTTGCGCGCCGCGCTTGCCTGTATGGCGGCATCGATCTGTTACGCCGGTAGTGGCGCATACGTCAAGTTGCGCCTGGCCGGTATCGCACCGAATCGGTTGGCAACCGGATCACAACTCGGTGCCGCGCTGGTGCTGCTGCCGGCCTTGTTGCTGTCCCGGCCGCACAGTGCGCCGACGCTGCAAGTGGTGATTCTGATGCTGTTACTGGCGGTGCTGTGTAGTGCTGTCGCCTACTTTTTATATTTCCGATTGCTGGCCGATATTGGTCCCACCAAAAGCTTGACGGTGTCTTTTTTAGTCCCGTTGTTTGCACTGCTGTGGGGGGCGATTTTTTTGCACGAAGTGATCAACCGGACGACGTTAATTGGTTGCGCGATGGTAATATCAGCGACTTGGCTGGTAACGTCGCCTCGCCTGCGCACCACGCCGGCAACGCCGGCGACGGACACCAGTGTTGACTAACTGCCGGCACGATACGGTGCCTTTTTCCACGACGGAGAGCGCATGCAGCGACGCGAATTTTTATACGGCATTGGTGCCGTCACACTGGCAATGGCCGCTCCGGGCGCGATCGCTCAAGCTACGCCGCAGTTGATGACGATGTCCGGCAAGGACAGCAACGACATGGCGTTCACGCTGGACCGGTTTGCCAACAAGGTTTGTCTGGTGAGCTTTTTTACCGGCGGCTGCAATCTCTGCGCGCACGATTTGAAGTTGATGCGGGAATTTAATTTTTCGAATCGCGCCAAAAATTTCGCCCTGATCGGCGTCAATCTGGACAAATCGCGGCAGGATTTCAACGATTATCTGAAACTGATCGGACTGGCGATTCCAGCCGAGCAGCGCTTTCCCCTGCTATGGCGCGGTGCATCCGACCACCATGATAATTTTGGCCCGATCGTACGCGAGCCAACCCACTTTGTTCTGGACGCCAAACATCGCCTGTCGTTCAAGCGCGAGGGAACTTTTCAGCCGGATGACTGGGATCGGCTCTGGACTACGATCACGTTATGATTTCGGCGTTGGTGGCCGTTTTGAATCGGCGCGGTTCGGTACCGGCAGCATCGGACGTTGTGGCGGTGGATTTCTGATGCAGCAGACGTCGAACTGAAAAGATCCGCCGCCAACCATCCACCACCCGCCGCGAACTGACATCCTGCCGCAGGTCGACCCGCAACAACCGCTACTTCGCGCCACTCTTCATCTTTCCCTGATCCCCCGCAATCACCACACTCAACTGCGCGGGATCAATTGCCTTGCGAAAGGCAGCATTCACCTGCGCGGTCGTCACTGCAGCAATCTTCGCCTCGAACTGCTTGCTCCATTCATAGGTGCGCCCGAGGTATAGATAGGTTGTCCATCCAGCCGCTACCGCGCCATCCTGCGCGCGGGTTTGCACACGTTGTTGTAGTAATCCCGATTTGGCGCGGGCTATTTCGGCGTCGGTGAAGCCTCCTTTCAAGGTGCGTTCCAGTTCGCTCAGTACCGACGCTTCTACTTTCGACAGATTCTGTGGCGCGGCGATCGCACCGATGCCGAAACCGCCGGCGCGGTCGATCGAGCCTGCGGAGATCGAGGAGCCACCACCGTAAGATAAACCTTCTTTTTGGCGCAACCGTTCCATCAGACGTGAATTCAATCCGGCACCGCCGCCGAACAGATAATCGGCCACCACCAGCGCTGGATAATCCGTATCGTCGTCGCGCAGGTCCAGGTTCAGATGCGCGCTGTAGAAGCCGTTTTCTTTTTCCGGCGTGTTGATCGCTGCATGCAATGCTGCCACTTCAAAATTCTTTTGTGACAGTCGCGTGTAAGGTGCGCCGCTGGGCCAGTTGCCGAATTCATCAGAGACCACTTTGGTGACTACATCGGCGTCGAAATCACCGACCACCGACAGTTCTGCCTGCGAAATACCATAAAACTTTTTGTAGTGCGCCTTGACCTCTTCGAGTGTCACCGCCTTGATGGCGACTATCTGCGCATCAGTACTCTGAAAAGCACGCCAGTCACCTTTCGGGTACAGGTTGAAATGCTGCGACATCGCTTGCGACGCCAGGGTTTGCGGCTCGTTACGGTTGGCTTCGATGCCGACCAGACTCTGGCTGCGCAACTGCTCGAGTTCAGTGGCTGGAAAACTCGGAGATTTGAGTACATGAGCGACCAGTTTCAGGGCCGCGGGCAAATGTTCGCGGGTCGTCTGGAAGTGAAACAGGTCGCCGCTAAATTTGAGTTTATCGAATTCATCGGCCAGTTGTTCCCTTGTGTAACGCGTGGTACCACGCATCAGCATGCTGCTGACCACGCCGGCAATTGTTTGCTGGCCGAATAGTGTTTTTTCGTCGCCCCAGTGCAGGCTCATCGCGACCGAGACCGATTCGCCGCGGTTTTTTTTCGGCATCAGGGCCAGTTTGATGCCGCCGATCTGGCTGATTTTTGTGCGCTTCATGATGTTGTCCTGGCTTGGCTCGAACGCTTCCCCCGCGCCACTCTCGGCTTTGGCGACGTAGCCCTTCAGCAGTTGTGCAGGCGTCGGCGCGGCAGGAATCTCTGCGCGTTGCGGATTGTCGTCCGGCAAAAATAATCCGGTGGTGCGATCGTCGCGTTTGAAATAGTGCGCTGCCGCGGCGGCGACTTCGGCGCTAGTCATTTTGACCTGCTGATCGCGGCTCTGAAACAGTAGGCGCCAGTCGCCCAGCGCGATCGCCTCTGACATGCCGACACCGACCTGCTGCGGATCGTTCAGCATTTTTTCGATCTGATTGGCAGTGTCGCGCTTGACCCTGTCCAGCTCATCGGCGCTTGGCGGGTGGTTGTGAAAATCCTCAATCGCCGCAAACAGCGCATCACGCACCGGCTCAATGGGATCGCCTTTCTTTACCACGGCACCGATGATCTCCAGTCCCGGATCGACTCCGCCGATCGAGTGGCTGAAGACCTGCGATGCCTTGCCCGACTGGACCAGCAGTTTATGCAATCGGCCATTCGGTGTATCGGTCAGAATTTGCGCCGCGAACGACAGCGCGTCGCTGTCCGGATGCAGCGCGCTCGGCATCTTGTAGCCCACGGCGACGATCTGGATATCACCCTTGCGCCGCACCGTGTACTGGCGGTCGCCGTCCTGCGTCGGCTCAATCGTCCAGAACACCGGCAGACTGCGTTTTGGTTTGGGAATTACGCCGAACGTGGCGCGGATCTGCTTCAGAGTTTTGGCGACATCGAATTTTCCAGCCACCAGCAACACCGCATTGTCGGGTTGGTAGTAGGTGTGATAGAACGCCTGCAGATTCTCGATCCGGACATTCTCGATATCGCTGCGATTGCCGATCGTGCTGTTGCCATAATTGTGCCAGTCGAACGACACGCTTTGCATACGCTTCAACAGTACGCTGAACGGAGAATTTTCACCGCTTTCGAATTCGTTGCGAACCACCGTCATCTCTGAATCCAGATCTTTTTTGGCGATGAACGAATGCACCATGCGGTCGGCTTCCATCGACAGCGCCCAGTTCAGATTGTCGTCACTGGCCTGAAAAATCTCATAATAATTAGTGCGGTCGAGCGAGGTCGTGCCGTTCATCTGCATGCCACGCTGACTGAACTGCTCGACGATACTTGGGTTTTTAGGCGCCCCTTTGAACATCATGTGTTCCAGCAAGTGTGCCATGCCGGTTTCGCCATAATTTTCCTGCCGCGAGCCGACCAGATAGGTGACGTTGACCGTCACAGTCGGCTTCGACGCATCGGGAAACAGCAGTACCTTGAGACCATTGTCCAGACGATATTCGGTGATTCCTTCGATCGCGGTGACGCGCTCGACGCCAGCAGGCAGCGTCTCGGCATGCAGCCACGCCGATGACAGCGGCGACCACAAGGCGAGGACCAGCAGGGCGCGCAAAACAGGTGAACGGCGGTGCAGCATGATGATGGCTTTCGTAGGGATTCAGGGAGGAAATCTAATGATCGAGGTCGAGCCGGTTGTTTGGCTGCGTGCCGCAGACCGGACACGCGCTATCGCGTTTGATATTGACACGATGCCATGCCATTGCGCGCGCGTCGAGCATCTGCAGCACGCCGACCAGCGGGGTGCCGCAGCCGACGATCAACTTCAACGCTTCGGCCGCCTGCATGCTGCCAATGATGCCCACCAGCGGCGCAAAGACCCCCATGCTGGCGCAATTGACTTCGTCGGAATGCTGGCTTGGCGGAAATAAACAGGCATAACAGGGCGAATCGTCACGGCGCGAATCAAACACGCTGATCTGGCCGTCGAACCGAATCGCGGCACCCGAAACCAGCGGGACCTGCTGGGCGACGCAGGCTCGATTGATGGCGTGGCGGGTGGCAAAATTATCGGTGCAATCGAGTACCACGCTCGCCGAACCGACGAATGCTGTGAGACGCGCATCCGACAATCGCTCGGGCACTGCGATCACGGCAATTTCAGGATTGATTTCACAGAGGGTCCGCTGGCCGGAACGGACTTTGGGCTGACCGAGTTGCGCGGTCGTGTGCAGGATTTGCCGTTGCAGATTGGTCAGGTCAACGAGGTCGTCATCGGCTAGCGTGATCTGGCCGGCACCTGCGGCGGCCAGATACAGCGCCGCAGGTGAGCCGAGACCGCCCGCACCGACGATCAGGACGCGCGCTGCATTGATGCGCTGCTGGCCTTCGATGCCGATCTCGTCGAGCAGGATATGACGAGAGTAGCGCAGCAGTTGTTGGTCGTTCACAGGCAGTGCGCTGTCACGTCGCACTGCCGTCGAATCCAACACAAGGAAAAAGGCCGCATTGCTGCGGCCTGACGTCGATCAGCGCACACCGTCACTTTTTGTCGGTGCCTTTTTTGTCGTCCTTGCTGTCATCCTTTTTGGCGTCGTCCTCATGCGGCTTGTCCGAATCCTTGTGCAGTTCTACCGGAGCCTTCGACAGTTGCACTGGTAGGCCCTTCAGCTTGTTGAGAGCTTGCGCCAGTTGAAAATCATCCTTGCTGCCGTATTCAAGAGGCTTGCGCTTTTTTTCAATCGCGGCAATTTTTTTGGCGTCTTCGATTTCATCGAACACCGGTCTGGCGGCTTCCGCCACCGCCTTGTCCTTGTCATTGATCAGATGCTTCTGCAGGTCGGCTTCATGCAGGCGGAAGCTGTTCAATCCATCGCCATCGGCGTACTCGTCGACGATCATGTCAGGCACGATACCCTTGGCCTGAATCGAGCGACCATTCGGCGTGTAATAGCGTGCCGTGGTCAGCTTGACGGCCGTGTCGGCCGACAGCTGACGAATCGTCTGGACCGAACCCTTGCCGAAACTTTGCGTGCCCATGATGGTAGCGCGCTTGTAATCCTGCAGGGCGCCAGCGACGATTTCAGAGGCCGACGCGGAACCGGCATTGATCAGAACCACCATCGGTACTTTTTTGATCGCGTCCGGCAGTTTGGCGAGCGGATCGCCGAAACCGCGTGCGCCATAAAATTCGCGGCGCGCGTAAAACGTCTGTTTGGAATCGGCCAGCTGACCATTGGTGGAAACAATCACGGCTTCTTTTGGCAAGAACGCTGCCGACACGCCGATTGCACCGGGCAGCACACCGCCCGGATCGTTACGCAGGTCCAGCACCACACCCTTGATGTTCGGATCTTGCGCATACAGCGCGGTGATTTTTTTAGCCATGTCGTCGACCGTTGGCTCCTGGAACTGCGCCACGCGCACCCAGGCGTAACCGGGCTCGACCATTTTCGACTTAACGCTTTGAACCCGGATTTCCTGGCGGACGATGGTTACCACGATGGGTTTGTCTTCATCCTTGCGGGCGATGGTCAGCGTGATTTTGCTGTTCGGCTCGCCACGCATTTTTTTGACAGCGTCGTCAAGCGACATACCCTTGGTCGGCGTGTTGTCCAGCCGCGTAATCAG
This sequence comes from Burkholderiales bacterium, assembly GCA_043748965.1. Lineage (GTDB taxonomy): Bacteria > Pseudomonadota > Gammaproteobacteria > Burkholderiales > Burkholderiaceae_D > Actimicrobium. The sequence goes on along the minus strand of JAYVEF010000270.1, from coordinate 4,948 downwards.
GTCGCCGGCTTTGAGCCCGGCACGGTACGCTGGCGAATCTTCGATCGGTGAAATCACTTTGACGAAGCCATCTTCGATGCCAACCTCGATCCCGAGTCCGACAAACTTGCCCTGCGTGCCTTCACGCAGTTCCTTGAAGGCCTTCTTGTCCAGGTACGCGGAGTGCGGATCGAGCGACGCGACCATGCCTGAAATCGCTTCGGTCAGGAGTTTTTTATCTTCGACGTTTTCAACGTAATCCGATTTGATCAGGCCGAATACATCGGCCAGCTGCCGTAGCTCGTCAATCGGTAGCGGCGCGCCGACATTTTTTTGCGCCATCGCGTCGAATTGCATCGAACCGGCGACGCCAGCCAGCACGCCGAGTCCGATCAGACCGATATTCTTGAGTTTGATGCTCATGTTTCACCTGGTAGTTACCCAACTTAGGGGGTCGAACGCGCGGCCTTGGTACCGCATCTCAAAGTATAAACCCGATTGTTCGTTGCCACCGCTGTTGCCTGCGCTGGCGATGACGTCGGCCGTTTTTACCACATCACCAGGGCGTTTCAGGACAGCCTGGTTATTGCCATAAATCGTCAGATACTGACCGCCGTGATCGACAATGATCAAATTGCCAAAGCCGCGTAGCCAGTCGGCAAATACGACGCGACCCGCTGCAACCGCGCGGATCTCGCTACCTTCGGCAGCCCGGATAAAAATACCTTTGGCGCTTGGTCCGTCACCCCGGCTGGCGCCAAAGCGGGTTGATATCTCGCCGCGCACCGGCAGCCTCAATTGTCCGCGCAAAGCGCTGAAGCTTCGACCGGCAGGATCAGGTTCGACTACCGGTTCGGAATTCAGTTCATTATGGATTGCAACTTTCCTGGGGGGCTCGTCGTCATCGATGGCGTCTGGATTGGTGATTGCCGATTTCGGTATCGACCTGCCAACGCCGGCACGAGCGCGCTTTTTTTGCTGCTGGGTGCGCAGTCGATCCTGTTCGGCCTGCGCATCCGCCAACTGTTTCAGACGGCGCTGCTCGGCCGCTACTACGTCGGCGCGGCGTTGTTCTTCGATCAATTTTTCAAGCTTGCCGACCAGTCCGGTCAGGCGCTGGTCATCGCGTTGCAGCTCACCTGCCTGTTTGCGTTGGCTGGCGAGTTTGGACGAGAGTGTTGCCAGCATTGCCGCTCGGCGGGTTTTTTCAGTTTCCAGCACGCTGCGCTGGTCGCGTGCTTCTCCGGCAATTTCGTCCAGCGCCTGTTTGGCCTCCAGCGCATCGGCTCTGTTGCGTTCAATCGTCGCCAGGTTCTGTCTCAGCGCGGTGATCAGTCGCGTCTGTGCCTGCGAAACATAGCCGAGGTATTGAAGTTCGCGGTTGATACGATTCGGATTGTCGCCGGACAGCAATAATTTGATGCGGTCTTCGCTACCCGCGATGTACTGCTCGCGCAGCAGCCTCGCGAGCCGTGCCTGCTGCTGCGCGACCAGTCCGGCGAGTTGCACCTGCTGCGCCGTGAGCTGCGCCAGTTTGCGTTCGGTGTCGGTCTGCTCGGCGTCGAGTTCGTGCAGCGAGCGATTGGCTTGTGAGATCGCCTGCGCCGATTTGCCGAGCGCTTCAGCGGCCTGGTCGGTCGCCACCTCGGTTTGATCGATGCTGTTTTGCAAAGCGCCGAGGCGTTGCTGCAGGACGGCGCGCTGGGCTTCGGCGGCCTCTTTTTGACGACTGCGCTCGCTGACTTTGCTAGCGGCAAGGACATTGCTGGTTCCGTACGCCAGCACCGTTGCGGCCAGTAAAAAATTCCAGCGCCATGCTCGGGTAGACATCGACAGGCGCTTCAGCGCGCCTTGCCCTGGCTTGCAACCGCATACTGAGCCGCTTTTACGGCGGCGGCGTCGCCCAGATAGTAGCTTTTTATCGGGTTCAGATCGGCGTCGAGTTCATACACCAGAGGCTGGCCGTTGGGCACGTTCAGGCCGACGATATCGTTGTCGCTGATGCCATCGAGCGATTTGATCAGTGCCCGCAAGCTGTTACCGTGCGCTGAAATCAAAATCTGCTTGCCGGCCCGAATCGCCGGCGCGATGCTGTCGTCCCATGCCGGCATCACGCGCGCCACGGTGTCTTTAAGGCATTCGGTCAGCGGAATCTGGTCGCGTCGCAGGGTCGCATAGCGCGGGTCGTCGAAGGATGCGCGTGGGTCGTCTGGACTCAGTGGGTTGGGCGGCGTATCGTAGCTGCGGCGCCACACCAGTACCTGTTCGTCGCCGTATCGTGCGGCGGTTTCGGATTTGTTCAGGCCCTGCAGCGCGCCGTAGTGGCGCTCGTTGAGCCGCCAGTCGTGCTGTACCGGAATCCACATCAGGTCCATTGCATCGAGCGTCAGCCAGAGCGTGCGAACGGCGCGTTTCAGCACCGAGGTAAATGCCAGATCGAAGCTGAATCCGGCTTCGCGCAGGAGCCTGCCGGCGTGGCTGGCTTCGGCGCGGCCCGTGTCGGTCAGATCGACATCGGTCCAGCCGGTAAAGCGGTTGTCGAGGTTCCAGGTGGATTCGCCGTGGCGCATCAATACGATTTTGTACATGTCGGGACGGGTGGTTAGAAATTCAGGTAGGCCGCAGCAATTCGCAGCAATTCGAAAGCACTCATGCGCTTCTATTTTATAATGCTGCGATTGTTTTAAACCATTGGACCCTTGTGAAATTCTTTACTGACAATATTTTTCTGTTTGCGATGGCGCTGATTTCGGGCGGTGCGCTGCTGCTGCCGCTACTGCAGCGCACCGGCAGCAAGGTCAGCGTCCTGCAAATGACGCAGCTGATCAATCTGGGCAAGAGCCTGATTCTGGACGTGCGCAGCCCGGAAGAATTCGCTGCCGGGCACGTGCGCGATGCGAAGAACATTCCGGTCAAGCTGCTGTCGGGGCGGCTGGCGGAAATCGACAAATTTAAAGCCAAACCTGTCGTCGTGATCTGCGCTACGGGTGTGCAGTCGTCGAGCGCGACTGCCAAGCTGAAAGCCGCCGGCTTCAATGACGTGCACAGTTTGAATGGTGGCTTGGCCGCCTGGCAAACTCAGGGTTTGCCGACTGTTAAATAATGCTAGGAGACGCACATGACCGCACATGTCCTTATGTACAGTTCCGCTGTATGCCCGTATTGCACCATGGCCGAACGCCTGCTGAAATCCAAAGGGGTCGATCAGATCGAAAAAATTCGCATCGATCTCGATCCTCAACAGCGTGACGCCATGATGCAAAGAACCGGACGCAGAACAGTGCCGCAAATTTATATCGGCAACACGCATGTCGGCGGCTTCGACGATCTGAATGCGCTCGAGCGGGCCGGGCAACTCGACGCTCTGCTGCAAGGCACGTAACTTGAAATTTTGTCAAAAAATCAGGTAATCTTCGGCGGCGCATAGTGTGCGCCGTTCCTTCCCTCTCACCGAAAGTGCTTCATGTCTGACGAAACCCTGCAACCTGTTTTTCAAATCCAGCGCGTCTACCTGAAAGACCTGTCGCTCGAGCAACCGAATTCACCGGCGATTTTTCTGGAGCAATCGGCCCCTGCCATGGAAGTTGCCGTCGATGTCGGCGCCGAGCCGCTGGCTGAAGGCATTTACGAATCGACCGTGACCATCACCGTCACCGCCAAGATCGGCGATAAAGTCGCATTTCTGGTCGAAGGCAAGCAAGCGGGTATTTTCGAGGCGCGTAATATTCCGCAAGAGCAGCTCGACCCGCTGCTTGGCATTGGCTGCCCGAATATCATTTACCCCTATCTGCGGGCCAACATTGCCGACGCCATCACGCGTGCGGGTTTTCCTCCCGTGCATCTGGCTGAAATCAATTTTGAAGTGTTCTATCAACAACGTCTGCAGGCGCTGGCCGAACAACAGAAAAATGCTGCGGCAAGTCTGGTCATGCCGGACGGCAGCGCTGCCAAGCACTGAGGACCAGGCATCTGGCATCAAGCCGGCGCACCCTCGTGCGCCGGCCAGTCACCACATCGGAGTCGCGCATGAAATCCCTTTGTCTGTACGGCACAGCGGCGCTCGCACTGACGCTGGGCACTATCGGTCAGGCTCAGGCGCTCGACTACAAATCCATCGGCGCAGCTCCTGCAGTACTGTATGACGCGCCGTCGTTACGCGGGAAAAAGGTCTTTGTCGCGCCGCGCAACATGCCGGTCGAAGTGATCCTGTCGTATGGTGAGTGGAGCAAGGTGCGCGATGCATCTGGTGACTTATCGTGGGTCGAATCCAGATATCTGGTGCCGCGCCGTTTTGTCGTGGTCAAGACAGCCTCGGCGAAAGTCCGTAATGCAGCAGAGGACGCGGCTGCTCCGGTATTCGTGGCCGAAAAAGGCGTGCTGCTCGAACTTGCCGAGCCGGCCAGTTCGGGCTGGGTCAAGGTCAGGCATCGCGACGGCCTGAGCGGCTTTGTCAAAGCGGGCGATGTCTGGGGCGAATGATCGACTTGCCCGGAACGTCTGCCCCGTCCCTGCAGCCAATGAAGATTACTATTTTAGGCGCCGGCGCCTGGGGTACCGCGCTTGCGGTCGCGCTCGCGCCGCGCCACAGTGTCCTGCTGTGGGGGCGCAACGCCGCTGCCATGCGCGACGCTGCGACCGGCCATGAAAACCAGCCGTCGCTGCCCGGCATCGCATTGCCCGATACCTTATCGTTGAGTGCCGATCTCGATGATGCCATTGCGCACTGTAACAGTGCGGCAACGGGCGACGCGCTGCTGATCGTGGCGGCCTCGGTGGCTGGTCTGCGGCCCATTGCGCAACAGCTTGCGGTGCGGCAGGTGCCGAACCTGATCTGGTTGTGCAAGGGTTTTGAAGAATCGTCAGGTTTTCTGCCACATCAGATCGTTAGTCAGGAGCTCGGCGCCGCGCTGCCCTGCGGGGCGCTTTCGGGACCATCGTTCGCGCTCGAAGTGGCGCGCGGACAGCCCAC
>JAYVEF010000269.1:0-2873 GCA_043748965.1 Burkholderiales bacterium | reverse complement strand
GTATCGCTGGTTTGGGCAGCGCCCAGGCCGCAGACGACAAAAAAGTCGCCGAAAAAGAAAAATGTTTCGGTATCGCCAAGGCTGGACAAAATGACTGCGCTACTGCCAACGGCACGCACTCGTGCGCTGGCCAGGCCAAAAAAGACCTGGATACCAACGAGTGGAAATATGTCGCCAAAGGTACCTGCGAAAAGGTCGGCGGCAAAATGGCTGCAGTCAAATAAGATTGCTGGCACCGCACTTATCGCGTCACGCCGCATGACCCCGACTTCGTCACCCACACCGTCGCAATTTGCGCAACTGGGTTTCGGGGTCGGCCTGCGCGCGTCGCACTATCGCGATTTTTTAGAGCTGCGACCCAAAGTCGACTGGCTCGAAGTGCATACCGAAAATTATTTCGAAGCCGGTGCATGGGACGCCCATGTGCTGGAGCAGTTGCGGCAGGATTATTCGATCAGTTTGCACGGCGTTGGTCTGGGTATCGGCTCGGCCGCCGGGTTTTCGGAGGAACACCTGCAGCGCGTGGTCGATACCGTACGCCGTGTCGATCCGGCCCTGGTGTCGGAGCATCTCTGTTGGGGTGCTGTGCCGGGCCGTCATCTGAACGATCTGCTGCCGATGCCGCTCACGTGCGAAGCACTGCAACTGGTTGGCGATCGAGTCGACCGTATTCAGCAGGCACTTGGCCGGCGTCTGCTACTTGAAAACGTTTCAACCTACGTGCGATTTCGGGACGACGCCATGAGTGAGGCCGAATTTCTGGCAACGCTCGCGCGCAGGACCGGCTGCGGGATTCTGCTCGATATCAATAACCTTTACGTGAATCAGCACAACCATGGCGAAGACGCACTCGCCGCGATGGCAGCAGTGCCGCCGGACTGTGTCGGAGAATTTCATCTGGCTGGTCACCTGGTCAACGATGATCTGCTGATCGACCACCACGGCGCGCCGGTTTCGACTGCGGTCTGGGCGCTGTATGAACAGGCGCTGCAACGGTTCGGCACCGTGTCGACCCTAATCGAATGGGACACCGATATTCCGGCCCTCACAGTTTTGCTCGATGAGGCACAACGAGCCCGCGCGATCGCTGAAAGAGTTCAGCGAGATAGGCCCGCTCTCACACTGGCGAGTCATCAGCAGAGCGTCGCCACTGCGCTGTTCGACCGCACGCATGAGGCCGATGCAATACCGCTTTTCAAGGGCGATACACAACGTATCGGGCAACGGCTGGCGCTGTATCGCGGGAACTTGAGTGCGACATGGGGCAAGACGCTGTCGGCAGCGTTCCCGGTGATCCGGCAGTTGGTAGGAGAAGAGTTTTTTGATGCTCTGGCGCGTGCTTATGGGCGAACGGGGCCCCCTGCCAATGGCGACCTGAACACGTATGGCGCTATGTTCCCGGATTTTTTGAAGGACTTTGAACACGTCGCTGCGTATCCGTATTTTGCCGATGTCGCGCGCTGCGAATGGGCGATGCACCGTGCCTACTTTGCGCCGCCAGTACCCGCCATGACGGCGGCGCAACTGGGCACGCTAACGCCAGCGCAGTTCGATCGATTGCGCTGCCGTTTGCACCCGGCCTGCCAGTTGATCGATTCGCATTGGGCCGTAGTCGACCTGTGGCTGGCGCACCAGCCCGGGACGACGATGGCGATGCCAGCCACGCTGGCAATCGATAGTTACGGCATTACCTGCCGGCCGCAGTGGCGCACCATTCTGCTGCCGCTATGTATTGCCGGCCACGCCGCATTGCGCGTGCTCCATCAAGGCGGAACTTTCGGCGCGGCGCTCGATGCAGCGCTGCGGATCGACCCTGATTTTGACCTGGCGCCGCAGCTGCAGGGCTGGCTGGACCATGCGCTGCTGGTCGGCGTAGATCACTGATTTTCACCAGAAAAAAATTGTGCTTTTTTATGCTGCGACATCGGGGACTTCGGCGACTTGAGGCCCGCACCATTGATCTCGGCCGTGCGCTCCCATTGCCGGCGATTTGCCCGTCTGTTGGCCGGCAGTTTTTAAATCAGGGCTGATCAAGCTGGGTGAGCAAGGCGCCACCCTGTCGTCGTCTCGGGTTGAATATCAGGTCCCGCTGCTGGCGCCAGAATTGGCCGCAGTCGTGGCCGCTGCCGACGAAGTGGTGTCCCTTGCGCTTTTAGCCGCTGGCATGCCGTCACACTAAGCCGTGCCTGGCTCGTTCAGGGTCAATCTGATGGCGGTCATCGCGTACCCGAAATTGTTCCGCGTCAAATGTCCTGCCGCGATCGACGACCATCTTTATCGGGCGCGCTAATCTTGGTGCCGGCTGCATTTGGCGCAAGCTACTTTTCAATGGATGCGTGCTTGCGTTGAGAATGGCGTGTCTGAGTGGTCCGGCGTGCATTGCCACACGCGGCAGACCGCATCAAGATCGCACCCACGAGGTCATGCGGGGTTGCGAGGACGAGCGAAATTCGATGTTGGTGAGACCGATCGAGCCTGCTGGACCAGTCAGAAAGTCTAGCCCCGGCTTGACCGGAAATAGAAAATTATCGCGCAGGAAAATATCGGTATGGCAGTTGGCGCTGGCATTGTACAACTGCGGCTTGATTTCCTGCCAGACCCCGTCGCTGATCCATCCATACAAAAAAAGCTGATTCGGATATAGCGCGCTGTCAGAGTCGAGATAGCCTTTTTGGCCTGAACGAAGTACCGGATGCGGTGGCGGCGCGTCACCGATAAATAGATCAATCCAGCCTTCAGAAATCGAAAATGCCTGTTCCGTTTCATAACTGGACTGCTTCAACATCAACTGCCATTTGCAGCTGAACTCAGCACGTTTTTCAAGGCCGTATTTTTCGGTCCACATCGACTGCCCATCACACACTGTGAGTTGT
>JAYVEF010000268.1:0-9555 GCA_043748965.1 Burkholderiales bacterium | reverse complement strand
ACACCTGCTGCCTCACGAAGGCAACTCGTATAGAGACGGGCTGCTTAACCACAGCACGTGGCAAAATACATTTCTCTTGTACATCTCACCTAAGCGGCCCCGCGATATGCTCAAATCAATCTGCGTCTACTGCGGAGCGTCCGACGGAGTGTCATCGGGCTACGCCAATGCCGCCCGTGCACTCGCACGCACTCTGGTAGACCACGAGATCGCCCTGGTATATGGCGGCGGCAAGATCGGACTGATGGGGGCCATCGCCGACGAAGTGATGCGACTTGGTGGCGAGGCCACCGGCGTGATTCCGGCAGCCCTGCTTAGCAAAGAAATTGGCCATGCCGGATTGACACGACTGCATGTGGTCAAGGATATGCATGAACGCAAGGCAATGATGGCCGACCTGGCGGATGGCTTCATCGCCATGCCGGGCGGAATCGGTACACTGGAAGAATTATTTGAAGTGCTGACTTGGTCGCAACTCGGTTTTCACGACAAGCCGATCGGTTTGTTAAACGTGCACGGATTTTATGACGGCTTGATCCTGTTTCTGGACCATGTCGTAGCGCAGGGGTTCTTGCGTATGCCGCATCAGCACTTATTGATGCATGACATCGACAGTGGAGGACTGATCGAACAGTTCGGCACTTACGAGCCCGGTCGGACCAAAAAACTGCTCCACACCGAAACGGCTCGAGCCCTGCTTCCCTGACTGCGGTGTCCTATTACTTGGGGTCCAGCGCCTGCCGGAAATCTTCCACCAGATCCGCCGTGTCTTCGATCCCTACCGCGACCCGGATCAATGATTCGGCGATTCCCATCGATGCACGTCGGGCCGCGCCCATTTCGTAAAAAATGGTGTGCGCGACGGGAATCACCAGCGTGCGCGTGTCACCCAGATTACTTGCGCAGATACCCAGTTTCAGGCGATTCAGATAGTCGAAACAATCGATATCCTCGCGCAATTCAAAGCTGAACAGACTACCGTAAGCGCGAAACAATGCGCTGGCAATCTGGTGCTGCGGATGCGATGGCAGGCCAGGATAATGCACTGCAGCGACCCGCTCGTCACTCTCCAGCATGCTTGCCACCGCCAATGCGTTGGCGCATTCTCGCTCGAGCCGCAGCGCCATGGTCTCGGCACCGACGGCCAGATGATGTGCCGCTTCCGGACCAAGCGAGCCACCGAAGTCGCGCAGCGCTTTGGCGCGCAACTGGGAGAGGCCCCACTGCGCCGGCACGGCACGTTTGTAGCTATCGAAAATATTTGCATAGCGACGCCAGTCGTACTGGCCGGTATCGGTCAGACTTCCGCCCAGCGCATTGCCGTGCCCGCCGATCGATTTGGTCAGCGCGTTGACCACCAGACTCGCGCCGACGGTTTTTGGCTGAAACAAATAAGGTGACGTCATGGTGTTATCGACCACGTACAACACTCCCCGCTCGGCGCACAGAGCGCCGATCCGCTGCAAATCTGCAATTTGGGTGCGCGGATTGGCAATGGTTTCGACAAACACGATGCGTGTCGCCGGTGTCAGCGCTGCTTCGACCAACGCCACGTCGGTGGCATCGACAAAGCTGACCTGCGCGCCCTGCGCGCTGACGGTTTGCCACAAGCTATTGGTATTGCCGAACAAAAAAGCCGAAGACACCACATGGTCGCCCGCGCGCAATAGCGCCTGCACGACTGCCGCAATTGCTGCCATCCCGGTAGCAAAGCAGAGCGTGCCGACGCCGTCTTCCATATGGGTTATTTTTTCTTCGAGTGCAGCGACGGTCGGATTACCCTGCCGACCGTAGCGGTAGCCAGGCTGCCTGCCTTGAAACACCGCAGCCAATTCGCGTGCATCCTTGTAGCCATATGCCACCGACGTATGAATCGGTTTGTGCAGCGACCCGTGTTCGATCGGCTTTTGCCGGTCGCTGTGCAGGATGGTGGTGGTGAAGCCGTATTTTTTGTCAGTAGCCATGATCAGTAATACAGGGAATATTCCGGTTCAGTCGATCTGTGCCAGATTCAGGTTCAGTTGCGAACGCTCGCTGTCGTCGTTTTGCGGCAGTGGATTGTTGCGCACGAATTCAATCCGGTCGAGATAGTCGCGCGAGATATCGCCGGTCACATATACGCCATCAAAACACGATGCCTCAAAGTTGCGCAAGGCCGGATTCACATCCGAAATCGAACGCTTCAATGCATCGATATCCTGATACACCAAAGCATCAGCGGTGATTTCGCGACACACTTCTTCGGTGCTGCGACCATACGCGATCAGCTCATGGCGGGTCGGCATGTCGATCCCGTATACGTTCGGAAATTTGACCGGTGGTGCCGCAGAGGCAAAAATTACCCGGCGCGCGCCGCTGTCGCGCGCCATCTGAACAATTTCGCGACTAGTGGTTCCGCGGACAATCGAATCATCCACCAGCAGCACGCTCTTGCCCTTGAATTCGGAGCCGATGGCGTTCAGTTTCTGGCGCACTGATTTGCGCCGGATGGCCTGTCCGGGCATCAGAAAGGTGCGGCCGATGTAGCGATTCTTGATAAAGCCTTCGCGATAATCCAGATTCAGTTTCAACGCGAGTTCCATCGCCGCCGGCCGCGACGAATCAGGAATCGGCATCACCACGTCAATGTCACCGGCAGCGAACTCGTGCTTGATTTTTTCGGCCAGATACTCGCCCATCTTGAGGCGGGTGGCATACACCGATGCGCCATCGATAACCGAGTCAGGACGTGCCAGATAGACGTATTCGAACGCGCATGGATTCAAGGTTGGATTTTCAGCGCATTGCTGGTTGTAGAGGTGGCCGTCGTTATCGACAAAGATGGCTTCGCCGGGAATCACGTCGCGCAGAAACCGAAAGCCCAGCCCTTCGAGAGCGACCGATTCGCTGGCGACGACATATTCGGTGCCCTTGTCGGTTTCATTGAATCCGATACACAGCGGGCGAATGCCATAGGGATCGCGGAACGCCAGCAGTCCGTGACCGGCAATCTGGGCCACCACGGCGTATGAACCGCGTACCCGCTTGTGCAGCACGCTGACGGCTTTGAACAGCGCCGACGGATCAAGCGAATAGCCGGTCGTGGCCTGCTGGATTTCGTGCGCCAGTACGTTTAACAATACTTCGGAGTCCGACGAGGTGTTGATATGCCGGCGATCGTTTTTGAACATCTCGACCTTCAGCTGTTCCCAGTTGGTGAGGTTGCCGTTGTGCGCCAGCGTGATGCCGAACGGCGCGTTGACATAGAACGGCTGCGCTTCTTCGGCGCTGGACGAACCCGCGGTTGGGTAGCGGCACTGCCCTATGCCGACATTCCCATACAGCGAACGCATGTTGCGGGTCCGAAAAACATCGCGCACCAGACCGTTAGCCTTGTGCATGTAAAACGCGTTACCGAGACTGGTGGCAATGCCTGCCGCATCCTGACCGCGATGCTGCAATAGCAGCAAGGCGTCGTAGATCACCTGGTTGACGGGACTATGAGAAACGATGCCGACGATGCCACACATGATGGGCTCCTAACAAGGACAATTCAAAACTGCACATGCCGCGCAAAGTCACCCGGCAAAAACGGCTTCACAGTATGCGCTGCGGTTTCTGCCAGCGGACTGAATAGTGCTTCGGTCCAGAACGCCTGACGCGGGATCGATGTCGTGCCACACACCAGCACCACTGCCAGGATGATCACCAGACCTCGTGCGAGTCCGAACAATCCACCCAATCCGCGATCGGCCAAACTTAATCCGGTCGCTTTGATAATGCTGTCAAGCGCCATCGTCAACAGCATCATCAGCAATCGCACCCCAATGAACAGGGCTAGAAACGCCACGATCAAGCGGGTCACGCTACCCGGAATGATCGTTGGCAGCATCTGCGCCAACGCATCGCCGTACAGATTGGCGATCATTAGCGCTACTACCCAACCTGCCAGCGACAGAATCTCTTTAACCAAACCCCGTAGGGTACTGATGACGATCGAACAGATCAACACGAATAGCACGAGATAATCAAAAATCGTCACCGCGCTGGCCGCATTTTTTCCGACGGCCAATTTCGCTGCGACATCAACCCGGCACCACCGTGCCGGTCAGTCCTATCCCGCTCAGCCGCGAACGTGCTTTGTCGGCTTCCTCGCGACTGCCGAAAGGCCCGATGCGTACCCGAATCCGTTCGCCGTTGTTGGTTGCGATCGTCTGTGTATGCGACACGATTCCGGCCGCTTTCAGTTTGCCTTGCAACTCGGCGACTTTTTCTTTCGAGGCCAGAGCAGCAATTTGCACCATCAGGCGCGCCGGCTTTTTATCCGCTTTGTCGGAAATGTCGGGTTTGTCTGCCTTGGCGGCTCTGGCAGGTTCGACCGCACCGTCAAGAATTGCGCGCGCGCGCACGGCATCGTCGCTGGCCTCGGCAATAGCCGCTGTCGGCGCCGATTTTAGTTCATGCTTGCGATCAAAGTGCGGTTTCAAATTGACTTCTTGCTCAACGTCGGATTGCGGCTTGTCTTGTGCCAGCGGTGCATTCAGATTTGGCTTCGCAAGTGCGGGGGCGATTTCGGACAACGGCGCTGCAGGAACAATCAGTTCTTCACGCTGGTCGAGCGCAGCGCCGGCAGGCATGCTGGAGGGGGGGGCGTTTCCGGAGGCCGGCGCGCGTATGACCGGCGTCGGGCCTGACTGCTCTTTGGAAGGTATCTGAACGATCAGGTCATCGCTCAACGGCTTCGGCTCGGAATCAAGAATCATCGGCAAGCCGATAATGGCCGCCAGCACGAGTGCCACGGCGCCCACCAAACGGCGGCGTGCACGCTTTTTTTCGGGTAAAACGGGATCGACCGGTTCAAGGGGTTGCTTGCCGGATTTGCGCCGGATGCGACCACGCGCGGCGTTGGATTCCGTTTCGGCACGTGAGGCGAAGGCGCCCTCAGTGTCGTCGGCTTGTTGCGGCTTTTTGCGGAAAAACGAGGACAAGCCCATGCGGAGGTCGTTGACGATTTCAGTGATTGGCTGCGGCGCGGAACGCTATCACACCCGCGACGGTGAGGAACGATCCAAAAACGACAATTCTATCATTCTCCCCTGCACGAACCGTTGCATTTGCGAATGCTTCGGCAGGAGAATTGAAAGTGTGAATTGTACATTCGGCGTCGGGGCGGTCGCTAGGCTCGACCCCTGATGCCAGCAATCTCTGTGCCAGCGATGCGGCAGTAGCAGCCCGCGGCAGCGGCAGGTCAGTCAGGCACCAGTGGTCAACCAGGCCTTTGAGCTGCGCGACGATACCATCGATATCCTTGTCTTGCATTGCGCCGAAAACACCGTAGGTGTAGGGATGGAAACCCATGTTACCCAAATTTTGCGACAGCGTGGCCGCCGCGTGCGGATTGTGCGCTACGTCCAATACCACGGTCGGGCGACCTGGCAGCACCTGAAAACGCCCCGGCAGATCGACCAGTACCAGCCCACTGCGGATATCCTGCGCCCCCACCGGCAGTCGCAATCTCAGCACTTCGAGTGCAGCCAGGGCAGCGGACGCATTCAGCAACTGATTCGCACCGCGCAGGCTCGGGTAGGCCAACGCGTTTCGACGCAGCGTCCGTCCGCCGTAATTCCATTGCTGCGGATCGCCCATGAAATTGAAATCACGACCGAGCAACCAAAGGTCAGCGCCAATCGCTGCCGCGTGATCCAGCAGCGACTGCGGCGGCAAAGGATCGCTGCAAATCGCCGCTTTACCAGCGCGGAAAATGCCGGCCTTTTCATAGCCAATGGATTCACGCGTGGTGCCGAGGTATTCGGTATGGTCGATATCGATGCTGGTGACAATGGCAACGTCCGCCTCGATGATATTCATTGCGTCGAGCCGCCCGCCCAGCCCGACCTCCAGAATCACCACGTCGAGCTGCGCGGCAGCGAACAAATGCAGAATAGCCAGCGTGGTAAATTCAAAATAACTGAGTGAAACCTCACCGCGTGCGGCTTCGACCACCTCAAAACTGGCAGCCAATGCAGCATCTTGCGCAGCCTCTCCGCCAATGCGGGCGCGTTCGTTAAATTTGAGCAGATGCGGTGAGGTCGATAGGCCAACTTGATAGCCGGCCCGCAGCAAAATCGATTCGAGCATGGCGCAGGTAGAACCCTTGCCATTGGTGCCGCCGACCAGTATCACAGGACAGTCGAAATGAATCTGCATTGTCTGCCCAACTGCAGCAACACGCGCGAGGCCCATATCGATGGTTTTCGGATGGCGCTGTTCAAGCAGCGTCAGCCAGGCGTCTAATGAGGTCGGCATGGTCGGCATGATAAGTATGGATGTATCAACACCATGACAGGTGGTGTCGGACTGGGAAATAAAAAGCCCGAACGGATCAGATTCGGGCGAGATATTCCAGCAGGAACGCGTGATTGCAAACTTGATTACGCCAAAACGTCCGCCGCCTGATTTTGCAGCAATGCCAGCAAGCGCGCGATTTCTTCACGCATCTTGCGGCGGTCGATGATCATGTCCACCGCTCCTTTTTGCACTAAAAATTCAGCACGCTGGAAACCTTCGGGGAGTTTTTCACGCACGGTGTTTTCAATCACGCGCGGACCCGCAAAACCGATCAGCGCCTTCGGCTCGGCGATCACGACATCCCCCATGAAAGCGAATGAGGCGGACACACCGCCCATGGTCGGGTCGGTCAGCACCGAGATAAACGGTAGCTTTTTTTCCGACAATCTGGTCAGCATTGCGGTGGTTTTTGCCATTTGCATCAATGACAGTAACCCTTCCTGCATACGCGCACCGCCGGTAGCGGTAATGCATATAAATGGGACTTTTTGTTCCAGCGCTGCCTGCGCGCCGCGCACGAACCGCTCACCGACCACCGAGCCCATCGAACCGCCCATGAATTCAAATTCAAAACATGCGACGATCACGGGTAGCGACATGATCGCTCCGCCTAGCACGATCAAGGCGTCGGTCTCGCCCGTGGCTTCCATGGCCGCTTTCAGACGATCTGGATATTTTTTGCTGTCTTTGAACTTGAGGGTGTCAACCGGCAGAGTTTCCTGACCAATTTCATAACGGCCACCGGCATCGAGCAGGGCATCCAACCGCTCGCGCGCGCGAATGCGCATGTGGTGATTGCACTTTGGACAAACGTGGATGTTGGATTCCAGATCGGTTCGATACAGCACGGCTTCACACGAGGGGCACTTGACCCAAAGTCCCTCCGGCACCGACTTGCGCGGTGATTCGCTGCGTTGAATTCGCGGCGGTAAAAGTTTCTCGAGCCAGCTCATGGTTGCCTTTAATTTTTATCCCTGCCGAATTGTACCGTTTGCACCGACTTCTGCAATGAAGTGCCCTCTCGGCTCGTACTCGTCGGACGATTTACGCCGGCGCATCCAGCGCCGCACGGATCCCGGAGATGAAATTGCGCGCGGCCGTGACCGCTTGGTCATGCGGCGTGTTCTCCAGCTCCTGAATGATCCGACTACCGATCACCACCGCATCGGCAACGCCCGCGATTGCCCGCGCGGTAACGCCATCACGTATGCCGAACCCGACCCCAATCGGCAGCTTGACATGCTGCCGGATCGCGCCGATACGTTGGGCGACATCGGCGATATCGATATTCGCCGCGCCGGTGACCCCCTTCAGCGACACATAATACGTAAAACCTCGGCCGACTTTGGCGACTTGGCGAATCCGTTCTTCAGTTGAGGTCGGCGCCAGCAAAAAAATTAGATCAAGGTCATTGGCCAACATGCCTGCGGCAAAATCTTCGCACTCTTCCGGCGGATAATCCACCACGATGGTGCCGTCTACACCGGCTTCTTTAGCGGCAAGAATAAAAGCATTTTGACCCATGCGTTCGATCGGGTTGGCGTAGCCCATCAGTACCACCGGTGTGGTCGAATCGATATGGCGAAATTCCCGCACGTACGCCAATACATCGCGCAGGCCAACGCCATGCTTCAGCGCCCGTTCGCAGGCACGCTGAATCACCGGGCCTTCGGCCATCGGATCAGAAAACGGTACGCCCAGTTCTAGAATATCAGCGCCGCCTTCGACCAGTGCGTGCATCAGGGGAACGGTCAATTGCGGCGACGGATCACCTGCGGTGATAAATGGAATCAGTCCGGTTTTATGTTGCGCGGCAAGCGCGCGGAGAGTAGCTTCTATACGTGACATGGATTTTTTTGTGCTTGCAAATATGAGTGGGCCCACCCATCGATGCGGCGGCACGCGCCGCATCGATCCTGGCAGGGTAATCGGCTATTTCGGCAGCGCTACTGTCTGCATCGCGCTCGCCGCCCCGACGGCACACGATTCCCGGCAATAAAAGTTCATGCCCATGCGCTCGGCTACGGTATGCATGTCCTTGTCGCCGCGACCGGATAGATTCACCAGAACGATTTTATCTTTCGGCAAAGTGGCCGCGAGTTGGGCAGCGTAGGCCAATGCGTGACTGGATTCCAGTGCAGGGATAATCCCTTCAATCAGACAGCAGTCGTGAAAAGCCTGCAGCGCCTCATTGTCGTCAATCGGCACATATTGGGCTCTACCCATATCCTTCAGCCACGCGTGCTCGGGCCCGACACCTGGATAATCGAGGCCGGCCGAGACCGAATGGGTGTCGATAATTTGACCGTTTTCGTCTTGTAGCAGGTAAGTACGATTGCCATGCAGGACGCCAGGCGAACCAAGCTGCAGTGACGCGGCGTGCTTGCCACTGTCCATGCCTTCACCAGCGGCCTCGACACCGATCAGCTGGACATCCTGATGGTCGATATACGGATAGAAAATCCCCATGGCATTGGAGCCGCCACCGACACAGGCGATCACGTAGTCCGGCTGGCGCCCGGTCATCTCTGGCATCTGTTGCAAACACTCGGTCCCGATCACCGATTGAAAATCACGCACGATCATCGGATAGGGATGCGGCCCGGCTACGGTGCCAATGATATAAAACGTGTTTTCGATATTCGTGACCCAGTCACGCATCGCTTCGTTCAGCGCGTCTTTCAGCGTTTTGGAACCAGATTCTACCGGCACCACGGTGGCGCCCAGCAGCTTCATGCGATACACGTTTTGGGCTTGGCGCTTGATGTCTGCGCTGCCCATGTAGACCACGCATTCGAGCCCAAAGCGTGCGCAGATGGTGGCGGTCGCAACACCATGCTGACCAGCACCTGTTTCGGCGATCACACGCGGTTTGCCCATGCGCTTTGCCAGCAGCGCCTGCCCGATAACGTTGTTAATTTTGTGCGCGCCGGTGTGATTCAGGTCTTCGCGTTTGAAATAAATTTGTGCTCCGCCCATTTTTTCAGACCAGCGCCGGGCGTGATACACCGGGCTTGGACGTCCGACAAAATGTGTCAGATCATCGTGGAATTCGGCTAAAAAATCAGGGTCGGTCTGATAATGCGCGTAGGCTGCCTTCAGCTCGTCAAGCGCGTGCGTTAACGTTTCGGACACGAAGCTGCCACCATACGGACCAAAGTGGCCGCGTGCATCGGGCAGGTTGTAGGGGGAAACAGGCAATACGGAGGTACTCTCGACAGTGGTGTC
>JAYVEF010000267.1:0-2884 GCA_043748965.1 Burkholderiales bacterium | reverse complement strand
CCTCGGCGCCACTGCCTGCACGCCGGGAAGTTAGCATAGATGTCGAAGCACGAATAATCTGCTAATTTATATTGAGGCGTTGGCGGGTTGTCGCGATTGGCGCACAAAATGACCAGTAATTTCTTGCGCTACAGCATAGGCACGTTTTCGATATTGATCGGTTCTCGCCAACAGGTTTTAAGTAAGCACCTCATCTAAACCGT
Source organism: Burkholderiales bacterium (assembly GCA_043748965.1). Lineage (GTDB taxonomy): Bacteria > Pseudomonadota > Gammaproteobacteria > Burkholderiales > Burkholderiaceae_D > Actimicrobium. The sequence continues at coordinate 2,681 of JAYVEF010000267.1, read as the reverse complement.
CTAGACGCAAGCAGCCAAAGCCGCCAAAGTAGTTCCCGTCAAATATTAGCGGGAACTACTGTGGATTCACTAGCTACACCTGGCCACAATAGGGTAAGCACCTCACCAGCACCGTCATTGATTTTTCGGTTTTGCTTTAGGCGTTGAGCTTAAGCTGATTGCTGCTTCAGGCGATCAGCGACATTCCACGGCAGCAGATCGGCTACCCGGTTGATGGGGTAATCGGCAATGTGGGTGAACACATACCGCAGGTATGCCTCCGGGTCGATGCCATTCATCCGTGCGGTGCCGATCAGTCCATACATCGCAGAGGCACGTTCGCCGCCGCTGTCGGCACCGAGGAACAGGAAATTCTTCCGGCCCAAGCAGCAACCGCGCAGGGCATTCTCGGCGATATTGTTATCAATCTCTGCTGCGCCGTCATCGCAATAATAGATCAACGCCTGCCATTGGTTGAGCATGTAGTTGATGGCCTTGGTCGTGTCCGATTGCGTCGAAAGAGTCAACAATCGATTGCGTAGCCAGACTTCCAGCTCGGCCAAGAGGGGGCGCGCCTGCAGTTGTCGAATACGCTTGCGTTCATCGGCCGGTTGCCCGCGAATTTGCGCTTCGATGGCATAGAGCTCACCAATGCGACGCAGAATTTCAGTGGTCGTTGGCGTGGCTTTGCGCACGTGCAGATCATGGATTTTTCTGCGGGCGTGCGCCATGCAAGCGGCCTCGATCACGCCACCGTCGGTAAAGATTTTATCGTAGCCCGCGAACGCATCTGCCTGCAGCGCACCGTTGAAACCGGCCAGGTGCGATTGCGGATGCTGGCCCTGCCGGTTGGGCGAATAGGCAAACCATACTGCGGGCGGAACCGCTGATCCAGAATTGCGGTCGTCCCTAACGTACACCCACAACCGGCCTGTCTTGGTCTGGCCATTGCCAGGTGATAGCACCGGCATCGGTGTGTCGTCCGTGTGGAGCTTGCTGCCCGCAAGCACGTGGCGTCGAAGCGCCTCGACCAGCGGCGTAATCAGTACACCGCACGCGCCCATCCAGCGGCCGGTGGTGGACGGATCCAGATTCACGCCACGGCGGGCATGAATGACTGCCTGCCGGTACAACGGTTGATGGTCGGCAAATTTACTGACCGCGATGTTGGCCAACAGAGCCGGGCCTGCGAAGCTGCGCGCAATTGGACGGCTTGGTGCTGGGGCCTGGACGATACAGTCGCAGCAGGCGCAGGCTTTCTTGCGCCGCACATGACGAATGACCTTGAACGCGGCTTCAATGACTTCCAGCTGCTCCGAGACGTCTTCGCCGAGTGGCTTCAAGTTGCCGCCACACTGCGGGCAGGCTTCTTCCACAGGTTCAATGATCCGCTCTTCGCGAGGGAGATACTCCGGTAGCGGCTGGTGCGGCGATTTCGGGCGGGGGACTGCCGCAGCCGTCGCCGTCTTCTGTTCAACGGCACCTTCCTCGGCAATTAGATCCTCCAGCCGGGCCTCAAGCTGCTCGAGCTTGCGATCGATCTTCTCGGATTTGCGGCCAAACTGCATGCGCTTGAGTTTGGCGATCTGCAGGTTCAGTTGTTCGATTTCGAGCGTGCGTACGCTCAATGCCAATTCCAGTGTCGAAACGGTAGCGCGCAGCGACTGCAGTTCGCCATCGCGCTGCAGCAGCAGCGCCTTTAAGGCATCGACATCATCCGGCATGGGGAGCAAAGGCATGCGCGGAGTTTACGCACCTCTTGAGAGGTTTACAAGAGCGACAGCGGTGGCCAGGTACGTTCCGGCTGTTTCCAGTTGATCCCCTCCAGCAGCATCGATAACTGCGCCTGGGTCAGATGCACTTTGCCGGCAGTGGCCTGCGGCCACACAAAGCGCCCGCGCTCAAGACGTTTGATCAGCAAGCACACGCCGTCGCTCGTGGCCCACAACACTTTGACGACATTGCCGCGCCGACCCCGAAACACAAAGACATGGCCCGACAACGGTTCCTCTTCCAGAGTCAACTGCACCTTCGCCGCCAAGCCGTTCATACCGGCTCGCATGTCGGTCACACCTGCGGCCAGCCAGATGCGCGTGCCCGCCGGCAGACCCATCATGCGCGCAGCATCCGTACCACTGCGCGCACCGTGCTCAGCTCGGCACGTTCATCAAAGCGCACCGTCGCGCCGGCAATTTCGATTTCGATGATGCTTTGCCGAGCTACCGTGGCCGGCGCAATCGACGGCACGCCCGACAGACAGGATCGCGCCGGTTTCGCTCGCGACGGGTTCGGTTCGGCTTCGACAACGGTCACCGGCAGCATCGCCTGCTGCGGCGCTGGGCAATCAAGGTGGGACGCCAACAGTTCCCGGCGCCACTTGAACAGCATGTTGGCGTTGATGCCGTTGTCTTGTGCCAGCTGGGAGACGGAAATGCCCGACTCGCATGCACGCTGCGCAAGCGACTTTCTGAACTCAGGGCTGAAGTTTCGACGCCGCTTTTTGCGGCCAAGTGTATCTAGTGAATCCATCGTAGTTCCCACTATTATTTGACGGGAACTACTGTGCCGAATTTGCTAGCTTGCGTCCAGACGGTTCAGGTGAGGTGCTTACGGACTATCTGTCTGAACCCGATCATGTTCGAACTCCATTCCAATGGCGCAGCCTCATACTGAATGAGGCTTCTGTACACCTAGCTTCCGCA
>JAYVEF010000266.1:0-2891 GCA_043748965.1 Burkholderiales bacterium | reverse complement strand
GTGGTATCAACAGTTCGCGGACTGCCATCAACAGGTCGTCGCCTTCCTGGGCATCGTCGGGCAGTGCGGTGATAAAAGGGTCGAGTACCAATGGCAGGTCGGGATAGTCGGAGACGATTTCAGCGATCACCGAGACGTTTTCGACACTGCCGACCGTGCCCACCTTGAAGGCTGCTACCGGCATGTCTTCAAGTACCACCCGGGCCTGGTCGGCGACCCAGTCGGCATCGGTGATTTCGTGGTCCTCGATGCGGGCGGTGTCGCCGATGGTCATGGCTGTTACCACCGACAGGCCGTGGCAGCCCATCGCGGCAAAGCAGGCGAGATCAGCCTGGATGCCGATGGCGCCGACCGGATCGGTTGCGCCGAAGGTCAGGATGCGCGGAGATATTTGGTTTTGCACGGCGGGTAGATTAAGATATACGACTTCCCATTTTACTTGATTGAAGGGCTGCCAACTGTGAGCAACAACGTGACAAATAACGGTAACGATAGTGCCGACGACGCAAAGGTGCGGCCATTCCAGACCTGGATGTGTCTGATCTGCGGCTGGGTCTACGACGAGGCAGCCGGCTTGCCCGAAGAAGGCATCGCTGCCGGTACGCGCTGGGATGACGTGCCGATGAACTGGACCTGCCCCGAATGTGGCGCTCGCAAGGAAGATTTCGAGATGGTCGCGCTCTAACCGCACATGCTGCAGCGCAGCTCGCAGCAAACTGCGACTATTGACCGGTCCGGATTGGCTGATGTGACGCGCGAACGTCGCGTACTTTTCACATATGTGTCAACGATAGATAAAACGTGTCTTAAGTTGTTATAAAGCATCTTGCTTTTTGTTGGCGTTGCACCGTATATTGAATGAAGTTAACTGAGGCAACGCCATGACCACATCCGCCGAATCGCCCGACACCGCTGCACTGAAGATCATGGTAATCGACGACAGCAGTACGATTCGCCGCTCTGCCGAAATTTTTTTGGGGCAGGCAGGCTATCAGGTTGTGCTGGCTGAAGACGGCTTTGACGCCTTGGCGAAGATGAACGATTACCGCCCGGCGTTGATTTTTTGCGACATTCTGATGCCGCGACTCGACGGCTATCAAACCTGTGCGCTAATCAAGAAAAGTGTGAAGTTTCATGCCACTCCGGTAATCATGCTGTCGTCCAAAGATGGGCTATTCGATCGGGCGCGGGGCGCGATCGTCGGGTCCGATGCGTACCTGACCAAGCCATTCACCAAGGACAGTCTGCTCAAAACCGTGCGCGAGCACACGGCGGCGACCCACGCTAAATAGCGTTTCAATTTTTATATCGTTTTCTAAATAAGGTTCAAGATGGCTATCCAGAAAATCCTGATCGTCGACGACTCGCCAACCGAGCGTTATTTTTTGACTGACATCCTGATCAAGAACGGTTTTTCGGTATCCACTGCCGAAAACGGCGAAGAAGCGATCCTGAAGATCAAGGCCGACAAGCCGCAACTCATCCTGATGGACATCGTGATGCCTGGGCAAAACGGCTTTCAGGTGACGCGCTCGATCTCGCGCGACCCGGAAACCCAAGATGTGCCGATCATCATCTGCACCAGCAAGGGCCAGGAAACCGATCGGATATGGGGTCTGCGTCAAGGTGCGCGCGACTACATCGTCAAGCCGGTCGATCCGCAGGAGTTGCTGGCAAAAATCGCCGCGCTCGGTTAATCCTCTGCGCGCCGCCCACATGAGCCAGTTCCCATGAGTCAGTCCAATTCCGAGACCCAGCCGGCCCGATTTTTTCGCAAGCCCGACGCCGGTGCGCGGCGCTTGCGCCTGCGTGAATTCCAGGCCCAGTTGGTCGAGCGCATGCAGGCAGCGCGTACTGGTACGCACGTTCAAAACAATCAACTGGGCGTGATGATCGGCCCGGACCGCTGGCTGGTAAATTTGCAGGAAGCGGGCGAGATCGTCTCGGTTGGCACGATTACCAAAGTCCCGCTGACTCACCCCTGGTTTCTCGGATTGACGAATATCCGGGGCAATCTGGTCAGTGTGGTCGACCTGGCACAGTTTCAGGGGCACGGTCCGAGTGTGATCGACAAGGAAAGCCGGATCGTGGCATTTGGTCCCTCGCTGGCATTCAATAGCGCACTGCTGGTATCACGTGTGATGGGCTTGCGCAATACCGATGAAATGACCCCTCAGCATCGGCTGGAGGACAGTGCAGGCTGGTCGACCCAGCGTTATCTTGACCGCGAATCCCAGGCCTGGAATGAACTTGATCTGGCCGCGATCATTGAAGACCCGCATTTTCTGCAGGTCGGATCGTGATGCGCCGGTCATAGCTGTCTGGCCGTAACAGTTCAGCAGTATCAATCTTCGCGGTAGTGGAATCTGGCGGTATCAATTCGACGGTATCAAAACAGTGCAGGGCAACAGCAATTTAGGAGATTTTGTAATGGCGTTTAATCTACCGTTCGTTTCCCGGGGCATCCAGGAAGAGCCAGCCGGCGGGGCAGTGCCCGCGCCGGAAGGTGCCGTCATCGCCATGCAAGATGACTCGCCGCTGACCCGCCCGATGGAGCATCGCGAGTTCAATCAAAACGCCACCTTCATCGGCGACGTACTTGAAAAAAGCGGCGACATCAACCTGCCGCTGATCGGCAAGCTGCCGCTGCAGGAGCAGATCCGCGTGCTGGTGGTGATGTTGGTGGTATCGCTGGTGGCGGGTGGTATTTTTGTGTACATCAACTCAAGCACGTCGATTCTGACCTCGACGCAAACCCAGATCGCCGGCGATGCGCTGATGCACTCGCAGCGGATCGGCAAAGCGGCCCCGAACGCGATTCAGGGTAATCTTGAGGCGTTCAAACAACTCGAGGAATCGCGTCGCGAATTCAACATCGACCTGCATGTGCT
>JAYVEF010000265.1:0-25444 GCA_043748965.1 Burkholderiales bacterium | reverse complement strand
TGATGCAGCGTTTCGGCGTGGTGGTTGAGCGGCATGACTGGCAATCCTTCACCATCCTGCCGGGTCAGCAGTACCAGAGCCCGGGCCGCATCCATGTCGAAGGCGACGCCTCGTCGGCATCGTACTTCCTTGCCGCCGGTGCGATTGCCGGCGGACCGGTCCGGGTGCAGGGCGTCGGCCAGGGCAGCATCCAGGGCGATGTGCGTTTTGTCGATGCATTGCGCCAGATGGGCGCCACGATCACGATGGGCGACAACTGGATCGCGTGCCGCGGCAACGGCGTGCTGCGCGCGATCGATGCCGATTTCAACCACATACCGGACGCCGCCATGACGATCGCGGTGGCCGCCCTGTACGCCGATGGCACCAGCGTGCTGCGCAATATCGGCAGCTGGCGCGTCAAGGAAACCGACCGCCTCGCCGCCATGGCGACGGAATTGCGCAAGCTCGGCGCCGCCGTGGAGGAGGGTCACGACTATCTCAGCGTGACACCGCCGCTGATGCTCACACCCGCCACCATCGACACCTACGACGACCACCGCATGGCGATGTGTTTTTCGCTGGCCTCGCTCGACGGCGCGGCGCGGCCCGGCGCACGAGTGCGGATCAACGATCCGAAATGCGTGGCCAAGACCTTCCCGGACTATTTCGAATCCTTTGCAGCGATCACCGGTACCGACGATGGACCACGATGACATTCCCGTGCTGACCATCGACGGCCCGACCGCCTCCGGCAAGGGCACGGTGGCCCAGAAGGTGGCGCGCACGCTCGGCTATCACTACCTCGACTCGGGCGCGCTGTACCGTCTGACGGCGCTGTCGGCGCACCGCAGGCATGTCGACCTCGCCGACGAGCATGCGCTGGCAAAGCTGGCGGCCGATCTGCCATGCAGCTTCAGCGGTGAACATGTCCTGCTGGCCCACGAAGATGTCTCTGACGCGATCCGGGCAGAGGCGGTCGGCAACGCCGCCTCGAGGATCGCCGCGCTCCCGGCCGTGCGCCAGGCGTTGTACGGCTTGCAGCTGCGCTTTCGCACCGGCCCTGGCCTGGTGGCCGACGGACGCGACATGGGAACGGTCCTGTTTCCGCATGCGCCGCTGAAAGTGTTTCTCACGGCAAGCGTCGAGGCGCGTGCCCAGCGGCGGCATAAGCAATTGATTGGCAAGGGTTTTTCTGCTAATATAGAAGACCTTCGAAAAGATTTGAGCGAGCGGGACGCGCGTGACGCGAACCGCGCAATCGCACCGCTCAGGCCTGCCGAAGACGCGCATTATCTGGATACTTCCGACATGACGGCCGACGAGGCCGTGCAGGCGGTGCTCGGGTGGTACGCGGCAGTCAGGAAGGCGCATTGAGCGTTGGCTTGGCGGCAGCAACAGTGAGCAAGTGCTTTCAAGCAGTCCCAGTTGTCCGTCCGGGCGCCCTGTCCGGCGGATGTTGATAACCTTACCCTCTGTCGGTCGCGTGCTGTGTGGTTCGCATGATCGGTATTGGCCAACCCAGTAAATCCCTTAAACCTATGTCTACTGTAGCTACCTCCCCAGAAACACCCGTTGGTATGGAAAGTTTTGCCGCGCTTTTTGAAGAATCGCTGTCACGTCAGGACATGCGCATGGGCGAAGTGATCTCGGCAGAAGTCGTCCGTCTCGACCACAATTTCGTGATCGTGAACGCCGGCCTAAAGTCCGAAGCCTTCATTCCCATCGAAGAATTCAAGAACGACAATGGCGAACTCGAAGTCAACGTCGGCGACTTCATCTCGGTCGCCATCGAATCGCTCGAAAACGGTTTCGGCGACACCATCCTTTCCCGTGACAAGGCCAAGCGCCTCGCCTCGTGGCTCTCGCTCGAAAAAGCGATGGAGTCCGGCGAGATCGTCATAGGTACCGTCAACGGCAAAGTGAAGGGCGGTCTGACCGTTCTGACCAACGGCATTCGCGCTTTTTTGCCGGGTTCACTGGTCGATACCCGTCCGGTCAAGGACACCACCCCGTTCGAAGGCAAGACGCTGGAATTCAAGGTCATCAAGCTCGACCGCAAGCGCAACAACGTGGTGTTGTCACGCCGCGCTGTGATCGAAGCATCGATGGGCGAAGAGCGTCAGAAGTTGATGGAAACATTGAAAGAAGGTACCGTCGTCACTGGTATCGTCAAGAACATCACCGACTATGGTGCATTCGTGGATCTGGGTGGTATCGATGGCTTGCTGCACATTACCGATCTGGCATGGCGTCGTGTCCGTCATCCGTCGGAAGTGTTGACCGTCGGCCAGGAAATCACCGCCAAAGTCCTCAAGTACGACCAAGAGAAAAACCGCGTTTCGCTGGGTGTGAAGCAACTGGGCGACGACCCGTGGACCGGTCTGTCCCGTCGTTATCCGCAGTCGACCCGTCTGTTCGGCAAGGTCACCAACCTGACCGACTACGGCGCATTCGTCGAAGTCGAGCAGGGTATCGAAGGTCTGGTCCACGTGTCCGAAATGGACTGGACCAACAAGAACGTCGCACCGAACAAAGTCGTGCAACTGGGCGATGAAGTCGAAGTCATGGTTCTTGAAATCGACGAAGAACGGCGTCGTATCAGCCTCGGCATGAAGCAGTGCAAAGCCAATCCTTGGGACGACTTCGCTGTCACCCACAAGAAGGGCGATAAAGTTCGTGGCGCGATCAAGTCGATCACCGACTTCGGCGTGTTCATCGGACTGGCCGGCAACATTGACGGTCTGGTGCATTTGTCGGATCTGTCATGGACCGAGACTGGCGAAGAAGCCGTGCGTCGCTTCAAGAAGGGTGACGAGCTCGAGGCCATCGTGCTGGCAATTGATGTCGAGCGCGAGCGCGTTTCGCTCGGCGTCAAGCAACTGGAAGGTGATCCGTTCAACAACTTCGCAGCGATGAACGACAAAGGTTCGCTGGTCACCGGTACGGTCAAGATGGTCGAGCCGAAGGGCGCCGTGATCCAGTTGTCGGAAGAAGTTGAGGGCTATTTGCGCGCTTCCGAAATCTCGCGCGACCGCGTTGAAGATGCCGGCACCCACCTAAAAGTTGGTGACACCGTCGAAGCCATGGTGCTGAACATCGACCGCAAGGCACGTGGAATTCAGCTGTCCATCAAAGCCAAAGACAACGTCGAAACGCAGGAAGAAATGCGCAAGATGTCGTCGGCTTCGGACTCGAATGCCGCTTCCGGCACGACCAGCCTGGGCGCGTTGTTGAAAGCCAAGCTCGACAACAGCAAAAACTGATCTGCCGGAACTGTCAATGACCAAGTCGGAGTTGATCGCACGTCTGGCCGAACGGTATCCGCAGCTGGTAGCCAAGGATGCCGATTACGCGGTCAAAACGATCCTGGATGCGATGACGGATGCCCTGGCGACCGGGCAACGTATCGAGATTCGCGGTTTCGGCAGCTTTGCACTCAACAGTCGGCCACCGCGCATTGGTCGTAATCCGAAGTCAGGTGACAAGGTGATGGTGCCCGAAAAACGGGTGCCGCATTTCAAGCCTGGCAAAGAGTTGCGCGAGCGCGTCGATGCGATGGTAGGACAACCGATCATCGAAGACTGAGTATCAGAAGTTCATCGCGTCACGGAGGCTGGTAGAGACGGCGCCGGCTACGCCATTTTCAAAAAATTGAAACGGCATCCTTGGATGCCGTTTTTTTTAACGTACAATTTCGATGTTTCAAGTTTGCTATGGTCGGCGCTCTCCAGCGTGGCCAGGTTGCTTCAACCAGGAGTCGGCGCATGAAGTTTCTGCTAAAAATGCTATCGCTGATCGTCGCTATCCTGTTCTTCGGGTTTGCGCTGAAGAATACCCAGGAAGCCGCACTGAATTTTTTTCTCGGCTATGAAATCCGCGGACCGCTGGTGTTACTGCTGACCGGGTTCCTGCTAATCGGTGCGACGCTGGGCGTATTCGGCATGCTGCCGACCTATGTCCGGCAACGACGCGAACTGTCGCGTAACCGTAAGGTGATCGCGACGTTACACCAAGAGCACGAGGCGTTGCGTAGCGCGCGGACGCAACCACCGCAGCCTGATTCAATTGTGAACAATTAAATTGCACCCAAATCTTCTGGTCCTTGCGAAGAAATTTGTCGTCACGTATTTAACCTGAACAGATCGCCATATGGAATTTGAAATCTGGTGGTTACTCGGTATCCCGGCTTTCTTCGGACTCGGCTGGATCGCGGCGCGTGTCGATATCCGCCAGCTGGTTTCGGAATCGCGCAGCCTGCCACGCGGCTACTTCAAGGGTCTGAACTTTTTGCTCAACGAGCAGCCGGACAAGGCGATAGATGCCTTTATTGAAATCGTCAAGCTTGATCCGGAAACCGTCGAGCTGCATTTCGCGCTAGGCAGTCTCTTTCGCCGCCGCGGTGAAACGGAACGCGCTATCCGGGTTCATCAGAATTTGCTGGCGCGGCCCGATCTGGCGCTGGAACACCAAACCCATGCGCAATATGAACTCGGACAGGATTACCTGAAAGCTGGATTGCTGGACCGCGCAGAAGAAACCTTCAATCTATTGGTCGACAGTCAGTACAGCGCAGAGGCTCGGCGCGCCTTGCTTGAAATTTATCAGCGCGAAAAAGAATGGACGCGCGCGATTGAAGCCGCGCATGCCTTGCAGGAAGCCGGCGCAGGCGGGCGCCAAAAAGAAATCGCGCAGTTCTATTGCGAGATCGCGCAGGATGAACTGGTGCACATGAATACTGCCGCGGCATTGCCAGTCCTCGAAAAGGCGCTGGCGGCCGACCGAAAGAACGTTCGTGCAACCCTGCTGTTGGGTGACGTGTACCTGGCGCAAGGCGATGTCGAGGCGGCTTTGCTGGCATGGCGCCGGGTCGAGCAACAAAGCGTGCCGCACGTCGCGCTGGTCGCCCAACGTCTGATGGATGGCTACCGCGCGTTGGGACGCCCGCAGGAAGGTGCAAACCTGATTCGCTCCTACCTATCGGAAGCATCTTCGATCGACCTGCTGGAAGTCGTTTTCAAGGCCGTGCTGGAACTCGATGGCGTCGAAGCTGCGAATCAACTGGTTAGTGACGAGCTGCGACGCACACCGACCCTGCTAGGACTCGACAAGCTGCTGGAGGGACGCCTGATGAACGCGCGTCCGGAAGCCCGTCCGGAGCTGTCGCTGGTCAAGAATCTGGTACACGGCTATGCCCAAAAATTGGCGCGCTATCAATGTAGCTTCTGCGGGTTCAAGGCCCGCCAGTTTTATTGGCAGTGCCCGGGATGCAGTCACTGGGAAACCTATCCGCCGCGCCGCACCGAAGAGCTGAATGTCATGAACTAACCGAACACCGTATTGCGGTGTCCCCTTCAGGGAATCTAAATGAAAATCACTATTGTCGGAACTGGCTATGTCGGGCTTGTCACGGGCGCCTGTCTGGCCGAGCTGGGCAACGACGTATTCTGTCTTGATCTCGACCAGCGCAAAATCGACATCCTCAATAGCGGCGGGATTCCGATTCATGAGCCCGGACTCAGCGATATCGTAGCGCGCAACCGGGCCTCTGGACGTCTGAAATTTTCAACCGACGTCGCCGCCAGCGTCGGGCACGGCGAGGTTCAGTTCATCGCGGTTGGCACACCGCCCGACGAGGACGGTTCGGCAGACCTGCAATACGTGCTTGCAGCAGCGCGCAACATTGGAAGGTACATGACGGGCTTCAAGGTGATCGTCGACAAATCGACGGTGCCGGTCGGGACCGCCGACAGGGTGTCGGCTGCGGTGCAGGAAGTACTGACACAGCGGGATGCCAATGCCAAATTTTCGGTGGTATCGAACCCGGAATTTTTAAAGGAAGGCGCAGCCGTCGAGGACTTCATGCGCCCCGACCGTATCGTGATCGGCTGCGACATAGCGCCCCAAGGCGAGCGCGCTCGTACCGTGATGAGACGCCTCTATGCGCCATTCAACCGTAACCATGAACGTACCTTCTGGATGGATGTGCGCTCGGCCGAGTTTACCAAATACGCCGCTAACGCGATGCTGGCGACGCGGATCTCGTTCATGAACGAGCTCGCCAATCTGGCCGATCAGGTCGGCGCCGATATCGAAGCGGTGCGGCAAGGTATCGGCTCGGATCCGCGTATTGGCTACAGCTTTCTATATGCCGGATGTGGTTATGGCGGATCGTGTTTTCCAAAGGATGTGCAAGCACTGGAACGCACAGCAAGGGACTACGGCCAGGACTTGTTGATCCTGCGTGCCGTCGAAGCCGTAAACAACCGTCAGAAACACGTCCTCGGCACAAAGGTCGTGCATCGTTTCGGTGAAGACCTGCAGGGCCGGCACTTTGCGATCTGGGGTCTGGCGTTCAAACCGAATACCGATGACATGCGTGAAGCCTCGTCACGCGTGCTGATACGTGAATTGCTCGAGCGCGGTGCGAGTGTCGCGGTGCATGATCCAGTCGCCATGCCGGAAGCCCGGCGTGCGCTGGCACTGGATTTCGCAAGCGACGCTAGTGCGTATGCGCGCATCCGTTTTTGCGACAGTCCGACCGAGGCACTGGAAGCAGCCGACGCGCTGGTTATCGTCACCGAATGGAAGGCCTTCCGTAGTCCGGATTTCGACCAGGTAAAGGCACTCCTTAAAGCCCCGCTGGTTTTTGATGGCCGCAACCTGTTCGAGCCTGAGGCAATGGCCGCCGCCGGTTTCGAGTACCACGGCATTGGCCGCTCGATCCTGACACGGACTTGACCGTGAGTGCGCTACTTTCGTTGGCAAAAGGCCGCATTCTGGTCGTCGGCGACATCATGCTGGACCGCTACTGGTTCGGTGAAGTCAGCCGGATCTCACCCGAGGCACCGGTGCCGATCGTACGCGTGCAAAAACGTGAAGAACGTCTTGGTGGCGCCGCTAACGTTGCGCGCAACGCGGCGACGCTGGGCGCGGCCGTCGGCCTGCTCGGCGTGGTTGGCCAGGACGAGGCCGGCGACGTCATTGAGCGGCAACTGAATGAACTTCAGGTCGGCTGCTTTCTGAACCGCGATCCCACCATGTCGACGATCATCAAATTGCGTGTAATCGGCCGCCAACAGCAGTTATTGCGTATCGATTTCGAAGAGGCGCCGGACCAAGGAGTGTTGCGCGACAAGCTGACCCAATTTAATGCGTTGCTGGCGGACTACGCCATCATCGTCCTGTCCGACTACGCCAAGGGCAGCCTGGTCAACGTCGCTGAAATGATCGCAGGCGCTGCGCGTCTCGGAAAAACCGTTCTGGTCGATCCGAAGGGGGATGATTTTGCACGCTATGCGGGCGCCTCGCTGCTGACGCCCAACAAGGCCGAATTCAGACACGTCGTCGGCAGTTGGCGCGATGAGGACGAGCTGCGCCAGAAGGCCCAGCAATTGCGCCGCGGGCTACATTTGCAGGCACTGCTACTGACACGTTCCGACGAAGGTATGACGCTGTTTTGTGAGGATCAGATCACGCATTTCCCCGCAATGGCACGCGAAGTGTTTGACGTGTCCGGTGCTGGCGATACTGTGATCGCGACCGTTGCCGTACTACTGGGCGCTGGTTACACATTGGCCGAAGCCGTACGTTATGCAAACAAGGCCGGTGGTCTGGTCGTCGGCAAGCTGGGTACTGCGACACTGACCGCGCAGGAGTTGTTTGCCTGATGCATTCCGCAGGCGCGCAAGGGGTATTCACGCGGTGAACCGCCGCGCCGCTGCGGCAGCCGGTAGATTCGTTCAATACTGGTGTTTCTTTATCCACCAGACCGGGACTACCTTATGTTCAAGAAACTGTTTTTTTTCATTGCCAGCTGCATTGCCTGCACCAGCTTTGCCTTCGCTCAGGTCGACATCAACAAAGCCGATCAGGCAGCACTCGATGGTATCAAGGGCATCGGCCCCAAGATGTCGCAAAAGATTCTCGACGAGCGCAAAAAAGGGGGCGAATTCAAGGACTGGAATGACGTCCAGAGCAGGGTCAAAGGCATCAAGGAAAAAGGTGCGGTGCGCCTGTCGAGCGCCGGGTTGACGGTCAACGGGCAGTCGAAGAACGGGGCTCCGGGCCCGGTGCCCGCATCCGCTCCGGTAGGCGCTGCCGCTGGCAAAGCGGCCGTCGTTCAGCCTGGCGTCAAGTTGGCGGCACCGGGCCTGCCAAAATCTGCCGCCGGCAAGCACGAAAGCAAGGCTGACGTGCGTAAATAACCTGTTCTTGGGAGACGCCAGCGTGATGCCACCTGGCGTTGCGGTGACGCCGGGCACCGACTGCGTTTAGAATACTTGGCATACTCCTTTGCGATGCGATTCCATGGCTTACCTGACTTTAGAAGATACGATCGGCAACACACCACTGATTCAACTAGCACGCATCGGTGGCGACGTAGTCCGCGAACGCAACAACATCATCCTTGGCAAGCTCGAAGGAAACAATCCTGCAGGGTCCGTTAAGGATCGAGCAGCATTGTCGATGATTCGCTGCGCCGAGGCGCGCGGTGATATCAAACCGGGCGACACGTTAGTCGAGGCCACGAGCGGCAACACCGGTATCGCACTGGCGATGGTGGCGGCCAGTCGCGGCTACAAGATGGTCCTTTTGATGCCGGAAAATCTGAGCGAAGAACGCAAGCAAAGCATGGCTGCGTATGGTGCCAAGATCATCCTGACACCGAAAACTGGCGGCATGGAATACGCGCGAGACCTCGCCGAGCAGATGCAAAAAGAAGGTCAGGGAAAGATTCTCGATCAGTTTGCCAATCCTGACAATCCGCTGGCGCACTACCGCAGCACCGGACCGGAGATCTGGCGCGACACGCATCACCAGGTTACGCATTTTGTTAGTGCGATGGGTACCACCGGCACGATTATGGGCGTCTCTCAATATTTGAAAGAGCAGAATCCGGCAATTCGAATTATCGGTGCGCAACCTGAAGAGGGTTCGCAAATCCCTGGCATTCGCAAATGGCCGCAAGCTTATCTGCCAAAAATTTTTGACCGGAGCCGGGTCGACCAGATCGAGAGCGTTAATCAGTCGGCGGCCGAAGTGATGGCGCGTCGTCTGGCTGCAGAAGAGGGTATTTTTTGCGGCATTTCAGCGGCAGGCGCCTGTGAAGTAGCGATCAGGATCGCCCAGACGCTAGAAAATGCCACGATCGTGTTTATCGTGTGCGATCGCGGCGACAGGTATCTGTCTACTGGCGTATTCCCCGCCTGAGGAAATGAAATCGCACGCGCCCCCGCGCTTGTGGTCGCCAACTTTATTATTGGTGCGACCTTAGTGCCGAAAAGAGCATGCCTGCCCTCAAAAAATACGTCCCGTTGCTTTAGGCGTCGCGCGAGCGCGGCCAGTCCGCCTCGGCCTTAACCGCTATTGCAATCGCATGCCAACGCCGTCAACATGCGCGGGAGAATCAATCCTGACCGTCGACGCCGCCTTCTTTTGGCTTGAACTGCTTGTCGCTGATACGAAACTTATCCCGCCGGTCGCCCATCAAAATTCGCAAATCACGAATGCTCAGGTCACTGACTTCATGCATGCGGATTAGCAGTGACGCGCCCACCGGCAAACGCCGGTGGCGAATCTTGCTGATGACAGGCGGCGCGACTTCCAATGCACGGGAAAGGGCTGCGTCGTTTTTAAGATTGAGCTTGTCGATGAGAGAATCCAGAAGATTATTCGGATCGTAAGCGAGTTGGTCTGCAAGTCGGTTGCTGGTCATTGTATGTTCTAGCTGAGTGGTCATTATCTAAATAATTCCATAAGGCAAGTTAATTGTACAAGGAAAAATGCTTCGAAAGTAGATTTTTAGCAATCATTGTTTTGACAGCATCAAATTGATACAGTTGCAATTCGATACAAAGTTTTTTTTGATGGATTTCACCCGAAGATTTACACGTTGGAAATGGGTACGAATGACGACAATTCTAGTAAGGGCTGGCCAGAGGTAACAACATTTTGCACAGTACATGCGAGACGCGATCCCTATGCGGCGCGCCGAATCCATCTTTGTGTCAGCGCGCCCATGAAAAACGAACGCATGAGAAGACACGCATCGTGCCGGCCGATGTGCGATTCATTTCCGGCGCCAAAATTAAGTGTAGTCAATGACCGCAATATTATCTTGATAATTCGCAACGGAGTAAGCGACGTATCAGTCACATTCAGGTAGTATTTAAAATGATTTCAGCGATAGCGAGTACTTACGCGGATGGGGAATCAACAGTGTCCTGCACCGTGGCAAGCTGAACTATTCATCGTCGCTTGATAGGCCTGCAGCATCGCCCGATGTAGGCGGCGCCTGAATCTGCAGCGCCGTCCAACCAGCAGGCCCGAGGCGTCTTAACGTGTCGATGTTGCGTCGAAAAATTATGCTGGCGTCGGGATAGGCGGCAACTGCCCGATCCACGCTGGTCTCGCGCAGTAAATGTAGCGTGGGGAACGGTGCGCGATTGGTGCAGTTTTCAATGTCGTCGGCCAGACTGTCGGCAAACTGGTAGTGCGGATGAAAGCTGGCGATTTGCAGTACACCGTCCAGCCGTAGTGTCGTGGCGATGTCTTCTGCCTCCTGCAGAAAATCGTTGTAATCCATAAAGTCGTTCAGTATGTACGGATGGATCAGCAGCGTGGTATCGGTCACGAGCGGGTCAACCGCAGCCAGAGAAACCAACTCTGCGGTTAAGTCGCGGCGCAAGGCTTGGGTTTCAGTCGCGGTGCTCACCGCATACCGAATCTGCCGACGTACATGGACCGCTTTGGCAAAGGGGCAAAGGTTCAAGCCGATCACCGCGGCTTCAAGCCAATGACGCGTTGCTGCGATGACGTGATCTGTATTTGTCGTAGCGTTGTGCATGATGCAATCTAAGTAGCCAGCCCTGCAGGTGCGCCGGTCCCGCATTATAGTGTTGCCCGCCCATCACAATAAAATACGGCTACACCGGTGCCCATCGGCTATGCTTGCGTCGCCGCGGCAACAGTCGTCCTGCCGCATTCCAACTTTCTTTTGACAGTGAACCTCCATGGCCATCAAGGCGACCATTTTCAAGGCAGAAATCCAGATTGCAGACATGGACCGGCATTACTATCAGACGCACCAGTTGACGCTGGCGCGCCACCCGTCGGAAACCGACGAACGGATGATGGTACGTCTGCTGGCGTTTGCCCGGCACGCGCACGAAACATTGGCGTTTGCCAAAGGCCTGAGTGATCCCGACGAGCCCGATATCTGGCAAAAGGATTTGACCGGGGCAATCGACCTGTGGATCGATGTCGGGCAGCCCGACGATCGTCGCATGTTGAAAGCTTGCGGTCGCGCCGCCCACGTCAAAATCTACAGCTACAGCAGCAACAGTGCAATCTGGTGGAATCAGGCCGGGAGCCGGGTCGACCGAGCCCGCAATCTTGAGGTCATCAATCTGTCCGCGTCGACCAGTGCGGCGATGGCAAAACTGGCCCAACGCAACATGCAACTGCAATACACGCTGCAAGATAATGAACTCTGGGTGAACGGCAACGGCGAAACGCTACAGATCGATCTGACGATTCTGAAAGCACCCACCGCATTCTGAGCAGGATTCGCATTGGTCTCAAGGAGGACTCCCCTTGGCAAAACTTTCCTGCGCCAAATGCTGCTCAGGAAGTGCCGCTACAGGCCGTCAGAATACCCGACAGATTCAGCGTTTTCAGCCTAGTAAGTTTGACTGATAATGATTTCGATGATGCGTTGCATCAGAAAAATGCCAATGCCAAGCCGTTCAACAAGGACATGACAAAATGGTTTTCAAGTAGTACGCCACGCCACAAGATGCGGCTAATCCGTATGCGCTACCAATGAAAGCGACCAGCCTGAAAGGTCTACCAAGCGCCACCGTGATCACGGTCGAGATCGATTCGCTGCGTTGTGACGGCAAGGCTTGCGCCGTGCGTCTGAAAAAAGACGGTGTCGACGTGGCCCACCACGATGACGCGGGTATCACGCATGAAGCGTTCGGAATGGCCGCGGTCGTGCCGCGAGCCTGGCGAGGCACAAGAGTTTGCGATTACAGGTCTGAAGAAGGTTTTTTTGCACCATTAACCGATCCCGCTGGGGCATAGCCAACACTACGCTCCAGCAAGTCGATTGCCTCCGGTCCGGCGGCGTGTGTCGCTCGATCGGGCACTGCTCAGTTACCACGTGCAGTCCGAATCGCGCGGCCCAGATCCACGACGGACATGGCGTAAAAATAGCTGCGATTGTATTGGGTGATCGCAAAGAAGTTTGCTCCGCCTAACCAGTATTCCGGCGCTTCGGCGCCATTCTGCAAATCAATCAGTCCGAATAGCATCCCTTCGGGCAGCGGGGTAGCGGGTATTACACCGCCTGCCTTTAATTCGGTAACGCTGAATTTCGCTTCCAGACCCTGTCCGATAAACGCATCCCAGCTACGTGCGCCGTTGCCGTCTGCCGGACTCACCAGCGTTGGAAATACGGTGGGTTCGCCAGCATGCCAGCCGTGGTGCACCAAAAAATTCGCAACGCTGCCAATCGCGTCGGCAGGCGTGTTGCGCAAATCGATCTTGCCGTCGTTATTGAAGTCGATCGCAAACTGACGAATGCTGCTTGGCATAAACTGCGGCAAGCCGATCGCACCCGCGTACGAGCCCTGCAGGCTCATCGGATCGATCGCTGCCTCACGCGCAAATAGCAGCGTGTTCTCAAGTTCGCCACGGAAAAACTCCATGCGGGCTGCGCGGGTAGGCGTGTCGGGATAATCGAATGCCAGCGTAGTCAGGGAGTCCATCACACGAAAGTTCCCGGTATTGCGGCCGTACACGGTTTCGACGCCGATAATCGCGACGATGATTTCTGCCGGTACGCCGAACTGTGATTCAGCCCGCGACAGTGCGTCCTGATTGTCGAGCCAGAATTGCACGCCGCTGTTGATACGTACCGGATCGACAAAACGTGCCCGGTACGCGCGCCAGTTCTTGGGCTTGCCGGCCGGCGCCGGTTTGATCAGCTGTTTGCTGCTCTCGACGTAGCGCGTTTGCCGAAACAAGGCGTCGAGTTCGGTACGCGCGAAACCGTGCCGGGTAACCATCTGCTCGATAAATGCACTGACATCTTTCCACTGCGAAAAATCAGCGAATTCGCCATCGTGATCGGCCCCCGCTTTGGCAACGGCGCCGACTGCATGGTGAGGGGGCGCGGGTTCAGCGGCGGCAGACAGACCCTGCAGTGCGACAAAAAACATGGTGCCGCGCATGGCTGCAGGTAACAGCGAGAATGGCACGCGGCAGCAGTACCGAGCGGCATAAAACGAAACAGAAAAATTCATCGACTGATGGCAAGAAAATAATTTAATCGGGACTTCAGCTGCGTCAATGCAACGCTACGAGCAAGGCCGCCCACCGTACCATACTGCAGCGTCTCGTAGTGATCCAAAAACTCCAGTGCAGCGGCCTTTTTGGCCGAGCGTAGTGCCTCGGTGGCGGCAATCCGCTCGCCATAAGTACGCGGACCATGTTCAATGTGAGGAGTCACGCCGAGCCGTGACATACGCCGGCAAAATTTGTGATACATCGTCATGGCCGGATCGATGCGCTCGCGCCGTACCAGCAACGGCAGTAACGTTGCTGCCAGTACTGCACTGCCTGCCGCCACCATCAGCAGCGTCAGTTTGGCCCAGTCGAATTCGCCCAGTCCGAGCGCGCTGATCAGGCTTTTCTGGCGCTCGGCAGAATAATTCAGTACCCATTGATTCCATGAATTCGACATCGCGTCCCAGCCTAGGCGCACGCCTGATAGCCACGAGGCGCGCGAGCGAGACAGGGTCACCAGGCCACCCAGTATCGTGCGCCGGGCGTGCCCGATTTCGCTGCGCTGGACCCGCTCTGGTGCAACCGCGGCAGTCGGATCAACCCGAATCCAGCCGCGCGCGGCGATCCATACTTCGGCCCAGGCATGGGCGTCACTTTGACGCACTTCAAGATAGCCATCGACTGGGTTCAATTCGCCACCCTGATAGCCGGTCACGACGCGCGCCGGGATGCCCATGCCACGCATCAGCACCACGAATGCAGCGGCGTAGTGTTCGCAAAATCCGGCGCGCGTATTGAACAAAAAGTCATCGACCGAATTGCGTCCCAGCAGTGCCGGCGTCAGCGTGTAACTGAAAGGCTCGGCCCGGAAATACCGCAGCACCAACTCGACTAGAACCAGTGGATTATCCGATTGCTGCCGCAGTCGTTGCGCCATCGCCGCGGTCGCCGGATTAAAGCCCTGTGGCAGTGCCAGCGATGCGCTAGAGCGCGCAGCTGTCAGCGTCGGTTCCATCACAAACCGTGTAGAAGACGTTACGTCATAGCGTATCCGGCTATTGATCGGTTGCGCGGCGAGCAGCTGAAAATCATCCACCAGAAAGCTGCGCTGCCCAGTCAATTGCGGTAACTCGGTTGGTAGCTCCAGCGCAAACAGCCAGCGTCGGCCATGTGGTTCGAGCGTCACCTGATAGCGCGTCATGGTGGCGCCAGCGGGAATCAGAAAGCTGCCCGGCGATAGCGGCACCTGGATCTGCTGTGTCCAGTTGCGCCCATCGAAATTGCCGAGTACTGCGGCGCGCCAGTAGAGCGACGATTGCGGCGGCAATGCGTCTGTAAATTTGACGCGAAAGGCAATATCGTCGGATTGGGCGAGCGATGAAATGTCACCGGGACCCATGGAATCCGACAATCCGCTACGGGCGCTGTTGGCGTCACCCGGCAGGCCCCACAGCGGCCCCTGCACCCGCGGAAAAAGGACAAACATGACCAGCATCAGCGGCGTCGCCATAGCGAAAATCATCGCACTCAGGCGAAGACGCTTTTTAAGAGGCGGGATCAGGCCGGTGTACTGAAACGACTGCTGCGCCGTCAACAACATGATCACCGCCGCTACGGTCACCACGGCGGTCGCGATCGTCTGCGAAAAAAAGAAATTCGTCAAAATTACAAAATAGCTCAGGAATAGCACTACGAATAAATCACGTTTGGCATGCATTTCGAGCAGCTTCAGTGTCAGCAGCAGCGCCAGCATCGCGACACCTGCGTCGCGCCCGAAAAACGTCCGGTAGGCGATCCAGACGCCGGCCATGGTTAACGCCGCGATCGGCACCAGTAACCAGCGCGGCGGCAAGCGGTGACCGGCATACGTGATCCAGCCGCGCCAGCAGAGTAGCGCGACTACCGCGCTCGAAGCCCCGACCGGCAACTGCAAAAAATGCGGCAGCAGCACCAGCACGCAAGCTACCAGCAGCGTCAGCATGTCAGACTTGTCGCGCGACATCGGCCGCACATTGCGCGTCCACGCTGGTGCTGTCAGATGCTTCATGATCGATACTCCGCGAGCGCCTGCAGGCATGCTGCCTGTTGTGCAGCCCCACAGGCGGGCGCCAACTGCAGCGCGCCGAGGCGAAACCCGTACGGCAATCCCCGCTCCTCGGCGTCGAGTACCCAACGTGTCAGGCGTGACAGCTTTGTTTCCAGATCCAGACTCGGCGGTAGTGCCGCCAGATCGAGCATCAATTCACCACTGGCACCGCCTTCAAAATGTTTGGTGACGAGTGCACCGCCCAGCGTCAGGTCGATACGCGCGATCTGACGCCAGGCCAGATGGCGCATCGAGTCGCCGAACTGATACGCGCGCACACCGGCGAAATCGTCATGACCGGCGGCGCCGGTGCCGTTTTCGGCCGCGTGCGCGGTCACTGGCAGTGGTGGTGCGAACGCTTCCGGATGCGGGTACACCAGCACGCGCACGTCCGGTTGCCAATAACTCCATGCCCGCAGCAGACCCAGCGGAAACCGGGTTGCCAGACGTACCCGCGGCGCCGGTAGCCAGCCGCGGCTGATACTTTCCACAGTCAATGTCAATGTAGTTTGCGCGTTGCCTTGTACATCCGCGGCCTGGGTAATGCCGGCGGGCGTGAGACCCATGAAGTCGACCCACAGCGCAAACCGGTCATGCTTGCGGCGGTTCAACAGATGTATCGTGAAATGCGCCGTGTCGCCACAGAATATCGGCGCGGCCCGGCCGGCGGCCAGATGCAAATGAGCCAGATTTCTGAACGTCAGATGCATGTCGATCACGGCACAGGCAGCGACCAGAAATGTCAGCGCGAAACCGAGGTTGAGGTTGTAGTTGATCGAGCCGACAAACAGGAGCACCAGCATGCCGCCAAAGCCCAGGCCGGCACGGGTCGGTAAGATAAACACACGGCGCTGGTGCAAAAATACCTCACCGGGCTCCGGTCCGCCGAGCCGGAATAGCCACCGATCAAGTGGCTTCTGAATTCGGGCGCGCAGTCCTTGCAGCATCGTCGAAGCCAGCCTAGACCGCGACGGACTTCATCATCTGCGCGACCAGATCGCGGCTCGCGAGTGCCGCGCCCCCGCTCGACTTTACCGGTCGCAGTCGATGCGCGGTGACCGGTATCAGAACCGCCTGAATATCTTCGGGAATCACGTGATCGCGCCCTTCGAGTGCCGCCCAGGCGCGCCCGGCCTGTACCAGCGCAATCGCCGCACGCGGACTCATGCCCTCTTGAAACAAACCGCTCTGACGCGATGCCAGTACGAGGGCATGGACATAGTCGATGAGTTTGTCTGACGTGTGAATCTGTGCCAGCGCCGTGCGTGCGGCCAGCATTTCGTCGGGCTGCATGGCAGGTTGCAGGGCCTTCAGCATGCTGCGACGATCTTCCCCCATCAGTAGCGCACGTTCTGCGGCAACGTCCGGGTAACCCAGCGACAGACACATCAGAAATCGGTCCAGCTGCGATTCAGGCAACTGAAACGTACCAATCTGATGGGTCGGATTCTGGGTGGCGATGACAAAGAACGGGTTTGGTAAATCACGCGTCACACCGTCGACGGTGACCTGGCGTTCTTCCATCGCTTCCAGCAAAGCGGACTGAGTTTTTGGGGTGGCGCGATTGATTTCGTCCCCCAGTAACACTTGCGTAAATATCGGGCCCGGGTGGAATAAGAAAGCGGTAGTTTCGCGATCAAAGATTGACACGCCGATCACGTCTGCCGGCAACAGGTCGCTGGTAAACTGGACGCGATTGAACTGCAGGCCAAGCGATAACGCCAGCGCATGGGCCAGGGTAGTCTTGCCAACGCCCGGCACATCCTCGATCAACAGGTGACCACCTGCCAGCAGGCACACCAGCGCCTGTCGCACCTGATGCTGCTTGCCCACCACAATGCGGTTGACCTGTCGTGCGACCTCGTGAATTTTTGAAAGCATAGTTAGATCAGTCCGTTCCGTTGAAAAATAATCAGCATCGTTTGTGCATGCTGCTGGCGCTTCCGACTGAAATTGGTACACTCATAATAGTTTGTCGTATCAGCTGAAATTTCAATCAATCTGATTCTATTCGAGAACGCATGGCGTTGCCTGCCAGAACCTTTGGTTCGTGGCTTTCACGCCAGCCAGCGAGGTCACCAGCGGATTTTATGAGTACAGGTTTTTTTTCCCATCCCGATTGCAAGCGCCACGAAATGGGCTTGTCACACCCGGAGTCGCCAGCGCGCCTGCAGGCGATTGATGACCAGCTGATCGCCAGCCGGATTGCCGATCTGCTGGAGCATCGCGAGGCGCCGTGCGCCAGCGCGACCATGCTGGCAAGTGTTCACTCGGCGGCCGCAATTGCGCTCGTGACCGCACACGTTCCCCCTGAAAGTGCGGGCTCGGACCGCTATTACCCGATCGATGCCGATACCGTACTCAACCCCTACAGCCTTCAGGCGGCATTGCGCGCAGCAGGCGCAGCCGTGGCGGCGACCGACGCGGTGATTGGTGGTGAACTGACCAATGCGTTTTGTGCGATCCGGCCGCCGGGTCATCACGCCACACCCAGCACGCCCATGGGATTTTGCTTGTTCAATAACGTGGCTATCGCGGCGCGGCGGGCGCTGGATTTTCATGGCTTGCAGCGGGTCGCGATTGTCGATTTCGATGTGCATCACGGTAATGGTACGCAAGATGCTTTTCGGGATGACCCGCGAGTGTTGATGACGAGTTTTTTTCAGCACCCTTTTTATCCGCATACCGCCAGCACCGACAGCCGGCCAGGGCTGCACAATATGGTCAACGTCCCTGTGCCGGCTTACACCGGTGGTGCCGCGGTGCGTCAGTTAATCACCGAGAAGTGGCTGCCCGCACTGCATGCGCATCAGCCGCAAATGATTTTTATCTCGGCCGGATTCGATGCGCATCGCGAGGACGATATTGGCCTGATGGGTCTGGTCGAAGCAGACTATGCATGGATCACTGCGCAGATCATGACGATCGCCCGGCAATACGCGGGCGGGCGTATCGTCAGCTGCCTCGAAGGCGGCTACAACTTGTCGGCGCTCGGTCGCAGCGTGGTCGCACATCTGAAGGTACTGGCAGAAATTGACTGATGTCGGCGCCAGTTGCAGCGGTTAAAATAGCGTCCTGTTTTTAACCGAGTGCACAAGCTGATGTCGATTCAATGGTTCCCAGGTCACATGAACGCTGCCCGCAAGAAGGCCGCGGAAGCCATGGAAAAAGTCGACATGGTGATCGAGATGCTGGACGCCCGCCTGCCGCAGGCCAGCTGCAACCCGATGATCGGGCAACTGCGCGCGGATCGGCAGCGCCCCTGTCTTAAAATTCTCAACAAAAGCGATATCGCCGATCCGGCGGTGACCCAGGCATGGATTGCGTACTACAACCAGCAGCCGGACGTGCATGCAGTGGCATTGAGCTGCAAACTGCCCGCGGACGTTGCCAAAATTCCGGCGCTGTGCATGAAGATTGCGCCGCATCGCGGCACGCCGTTAAAGCCGCTGCGGATCATGATCATGGGCATTCCCAATGTCGGCAAGTCGACGCTGATGAACGCGTTGCTCAAAAAACGGGTTGCCAAGGTGGGTGATGAACCTGCAGTGACCAAGATGCAGCAGCGCCTGTACCTCGGCAACAACATGGTGCTGACTGACACCCCGGGCATGCTATGGCCAAAGATCCGCCACCCCAGCGATGGTCTCATGCTGGCCGCCAGCCACGCCATCGGCAGTAATGCGCTGATCGAAGAAGAGGTCGCCACTTTTCTGGCCGATGCACTGCTGGTGTGCTACCCGCAATTGCTGGCAGCGCGTTATGGGGTCGACCCGGTTGGCATGGACGGTGTCGGGATTGTCGAAGCGGTAGCGCTGCGGCGCGGCTTCAAGTTGAAGGGCAAGGGCGTCGATCTTGAAAAAGCGGCGCATACGCTGCTGCAGGATTATCGCAGCGGTGCGATTGGACGAATTTCGCTGGAAACGCCGCAGAGCAGGGCGACACTGCTGGCCGAATATGATGCAGCCGAGTTGGCCAAGGCAGTAGCGAAAGCAGCGCTAGTGGAGGCGCCTTCGGATAATTATCGGAATTGAAGTGGCTAAGTTCGGTGCAGATCACACGGCGAGGATCGGTCCCGGATGCTGCAAAATCATCTTATCCGTAATCAGCAGTGTGATTGCTTCGATCGTCGCTTGCGAAATCAGCAGGCGATCAAGAGGGTCTTTGTGAGTCGGTGGTAGCTCGGTAGTGCCGGCTGCATTGTCGCTGCTCACGGACAGTTCACTGTAACCGTTATCGACCACCGCCCGTCGCAAGATACGCGGATTGACCCGAAAATCAGGTCAATAAAGTGCCTTTTTGACAGCCATTTCTCAAATGGTCGCGGCACTGAAAAATAAGCTTTTGTCGGCATGGTTTTCGTTGCTCAAAGACCCACGCATGACCGATTGGTCGGCCGTAGATTGAAAAAGATTTTGCGCCGGCGCACGCTCGCCCTCCGGTGCATGGGTGCTAAGTGCTTCACGACAAGTTCGAGCGTAACAAAAAATTCATCTGTTCATAGCAGACGCTCCTGTACTTCACGGAAAAACTTGCTGCTGAGCGATGAGTGCCGCCGAGATAAAACAACGATCTCAATGGCTGGCCAATGAAGTCGTCCGCAGCATGAGAAATATTGTTAATACAACAACATTAGGTTAGCCGTTTTTGTTAAACTGGTCGCCTAGCAATGTTTAGTTGCAGCCCAGCTACCACCGGACTCTGCATGAACCCAGTTATCCGCCCAATCGTCGACCTACTGTAAGGTCGGCAGCACAACCGCGTTCTGCGCCTGGCTTATCCACACAACGATGCACCGGCGGCGCAGTTTCTGGTCAACCAGATCGACGCGGTAGAAAGTATGTCGCGCGACTTCGAGTTCACCGTCGAGCTGCTGTGTGATGACCCCAAAGTGCCGTGAAAGGACATGTACGGCAAACTGCTGTCGGTCGAGCTGGTGCGCGGCGATGGCAGCCTGCGCCACTTCACCGGCTATGTGTTCAGCTTCAAACGCAAGAAGTCCGACGACAACACCACATTTTATGAAGCCAGGCTGGGGCCGTGGTTCAAATATCTGAGCCTGCGCCGCGACAATTATCTGTTTCACGGCAAGACCCTGCGTGACCAGGCAGACAGTATCTTTGCGGACTACGGGGCTTATCCGAGCTGGGACTGGCGCGTGGCCGGCGAAGATCTGCCGATGCCGGATGCTTACCAGCTCGATGAGACCGATTTTAATTACCTGAGCCGGCGCTGGGAAGCAGCGGGTTATCTGTACTGGTACGAGCATAGTGCCGAGGGCCAAAAGCTGGTGGTGTCGGACGACTCGACTGCCGCCGTACCGATCGACGGTGGCGGTGCGGTGCGTTTTCAGCGGCATGGCGGCATGGCGGCGCGGCTGACGAGGACGCGATCGATGTCTGGCCGCCGATGCGCACCACGGCGCCGCCCAGCGTCGCGCTAACCAGTTTTAACTTCAAGCATTCGCGTCCGACTGAGATCAGCGTACCGACCCTGTCCAAGCAAGGCGAGGTGCCTGCTGTTGAGTCGTACGAATACATCGACGCTTATGGCTGCAAGTCCGCCAACGATGGCGATCTGCTCGGCCAGCGCCGCATGGAAGAGTTCGAGGGAAGTAGCAAGGTCGTCCACGCCGAGGGTAACAATCGCTATTCGCAGCCCGGCCGGTACCAGACGCTGGTCGACCATTTCAGTTACCTCTCGCGGAGTGCATCGCGCGACGCCAGCGACAACGACTTCCTGATCCTGTCGGTGCATCACAGCGCCAGCAACAACTATTTCCAGCAAGCCGACATCGCCCCGCACTACCGCAACACCATGACGTGCACGCGCAAGACTGTGCGGTGGCGACCAGGGCGCAATTCCAACAGCACCAATACCCGCATCCTGGCGCCAAAGACCGCAACCGTGGTCGGTCCGTCCGGATCGGACAGCATCCATACCGATGAAAGCGGTCGCATCCGGGTGCAGTTTCACTGGGACCGTATCGGCAACCGCGATGAGCGCAGCTCGGCTTGGGTGCGTGTGACGAGCTTGTTGGCCGGCGCCGAGCTGGGCGCAGCGGCGATCCCGCGTGTCGGCTCCGAGGTGATCGTGCAATGGCTCGATGGGAACCCCGATCGTCCAATCATCGCTGGCGCGCTCTACAACGAACGCAACATGCCACCGTGCCAGCTGGCCAGCCAGCAGGCGCTGATGGAACTGCGTAGTCGCGAGTTAGCCCCCAATGGCGGCAACTCGGCCGGCGGGCGCAGCAACCACCTGATTCTGGACGACACTAACGCCAAGATCTAGGCGCAGCTTAAAAGCGATCATCAGTGCAGTCAGCTATCACTGGGCAATATCACCCGTATAGAGAACACTGCAGGCCGCAAAGACGCGCGTGGGGAAGGCTGGGAAATTGCTACCAATGCCTGGGGCGTAGCGCGCGCCGGCAAGGGTATGCTGATTACAACCGAGGCGCGCAACAACGTTGGCTCGCATGCCAAAGACATGGGTGAGACGGTAGGACGTCTGACGGCTGCGCGCGACGAGCATGAGAGTCTGTCAGAAACGGCCAAACTAAACGGCGCGCTCGAATCACTTACGCAGCAAGCTGCGATTGCAGCAGCACTCAAAAGGCAGAACGACGGTATCAAGGGAGCGGTCGCCGGCGCCGACGCTGGCGGTAGCACGAGCGAAGAGAAATTCCCTGAGCTGGCCCATCCTCATCTGGTGCTGTCGAGTCCCGCTGGTATCGCCACCACCACGGCGCAATCGACGCATATCGCGAGCGATTGGCATACGGCGCTCACCACCGGTAAAAACTTGTCGATTGCGGCTGGCGACAATCTGTTTGCCAGCATCCGGCAAACCTTTCGGCTGTTCGTCCATAAGGCCGGTATGAAGCTGGTTGCAGCGGCCGGCAATATCGACATGCAGGCGCTCTCGGACAGCATCAATTTGCTCGCGAAGCTGAACATCACGCAGACCGCCAACACGATTACGCTAGCGGCGAAAGAAGAGGTATTAATCATTGGCGGTGGCAGCTACGCGCGCCTTAACAGTAGCGGCATCGAGCACGGTACCAACGGCACCTATGTTGCGCATGCGGCGACGCGCAGCTTTGTCGGTGCCAAGAGCATGGATGCCAAGATCCTAATTCCGTCACATGGCGGCCACGATGCGGACGGCACATTCATGTTAGCTGCATAACGCGACAGATTCCAACCTCGATGATCATCACCTACCCGGTCCAAATTCCTTACACGCTGGGAAGCCAACAGCGCGTTGTACCCGACGCGATGTACAACAACAGCGAGATTTTGAGCCGCTCCTTGCCCATGGGAAAAAACCGCTTCTGGCATGGTGGCGTACACCTCCATCCGATCGACCGCGATACACCGATTCGTACCATCGCCGACGGTGAGCTGGTCGCTTACCGCTATGATGCGGCGGATGCTACAGACGCCTTTTTCGATAAGGTGCCTTACTCACGCAGCTTCGTGCCACTGCAGCATGAGATCAAACTGGGGCAGACGACGCTTGGCACCAGCAAGCTGGCGTTTTACTCGCTATACATGCACTTACGGGCATGGAACGACATAAAGGAAAAGGCCGACGAGGAGGCAGCTAACTTCCTTAAAAAAATGTCCCGGAACATCCCCAAACCGGCAAGGACGGTCACGCGGTGCTGGACAAGCACGAGCATCCGGCCGTGGCAAAAGCGCATGATGAGGCGCAAGCGCCTACTGCAGACGGCACATGCCATCCGGGTGCCGGACACCTACGGGTGCGGCGTAGCGACATTCTTGGCTACTCGGGCAGCATCCCGGATAATCTGACTACCTCTTCACGCGGTATCCACTTCGAAATCTTGTTCGACGACGTCGCGTTTCTCGATAACGCAAACAAAGTGTGGTGGGAACGATGCCTGTTGAAGGAAGCACTGGACGTGCAACTAGGATTGTTACCGGTCGAAACGATCGCGGTAAATCCGGCCAAACCACTGACATTAGACAAGTATTATCGTAGTTTGGATCACGCGACAAATAAAACTAGTTTTCAGTGCAGCGACCTCGATGCGCCAAAGGACGAGGAGCATGGAGGAAATTGCGACGCAGGCGGGGGTATGCTTTTCGCATATCCATAACTTCCCCGTCCCTATAAAAAAATCCGCATGGCCGAAACCATGCGGATTTTTTTTCTACAAAGCATCGATATATGCGTTGCGTTATATCGATGCTGTCAGTGGCCTTACATCATGCCGTCCATCCCACCCATGCCGCCCATACCACCCATGCCGCCGCCCATGCCGCCGCCAGCTGGCTTGTCTTCTGCCAGTTCGCACACCATGCAATCGGTGGTCAGCATTAGCGAAGCGATCGATGCGGCATTTTGCAATGCCGAGCGAGTTACTTTTGCCGGATCCAGAACACCCATTTCGACCATATCACCGTAGGTGCCGTTGGCAGCGTTGTAACCGAAGTTACCGGTGCCTGCCAGGACCTTGGCAACGACGACGGAGGCTTCGTCACCGGCGTTTTGAACGATCATGCGCAGTGGCTCTTCCATTGCGCGCAGAACGATCTTGATACCGGCGTCCTGATCAGGGTTGTCACCCTTGACGTTGATGTTGGCACGGGCACGCAGTAGTGCAACACCGCCGCCTGGGACAATACCTTCTTCGACGGCTGCGCGCGTGGCGTGCAGTGCGTCCTCGACGCGGGCTTTCTTTTCTTTCATTTCGACTTCGGTGGCAGCGCCAACCTTGATGACGGCAACGCCGCCGGCCAGTTTGGCCACGCGCTCTTGCAGTTTTTCACGGTCGTAGTCGGAGGTCGCTTCTTCGATCTGGACACGCACTTGCTTTACGCGCGCTTCGATCGTGATGGCTTCACCGGCGCCATCGATGATGGTGGTATTTTCTTTGCCGATTTCGATGCGCTTAGCTTGACCCAGATCCGTCAAAGCGATTTTTTCCAGCGTCAGGCCAACTTCTTCAGCGATGACTTGACCACCGGTCAGGACAGCGATGTCTTCCAGCATGGCCTTGCGACGGTCGCCAAAGCCCGGTGCTTTCACAGCGCAGGTCTTCAGGATGCCACGGATGTTGTTGACAACCAGTGTTGCCAGCGCTTCGCCTTCGATGTCTTCAGCAATGATCAGCAGAGGACGACCGGCTTTGGCGACCTGTTCCAGTACCGGCAGTAGGTCACGAATGTTCGAGATCTTTTTGTCGCATAGCAGAACAAACGGGTTTTCCAGAATCGCGGTCTGCTTTTCAGGGTTGTTGATGAAGTACGGTGACAGATAGCCGCGATCGAACTGCATGCCTTCGACGATGTCGAGTTCGTCATTGAGTGACTTGCCGTCTTCAACCGTGATGACGCCTTCCTTGCCGACTTTTTCCATCGCTTCGGCGATACGCTCACCGATCGAGTAATCCGAGTTGGCCGAGATGGCGCCGACTTGCGCAATTTCTTTGGTGGTGGTGCATGGCTTGGAGATTTTGGCAAGTTCCTCGACGGTTGCAGCAACTGCTTTGTCGATACCGCGCTTCAGGTCCATCGGGTTCATCCCGGCGGCAACGAACTTCATGCCTTCGCGAACGATGGCTTGTGCCAGCACGGTAGCGGTGGTGGTGCCATCGCCAGCGTTGTCGCTGGTACGCGAGGCAACTTCCTTGACCATCTGCGCGCCCATGTTCATGAGCTTGTCTTTGAGTTCAATTTCTTTTGCGACCGAGACACCATCCTTGGTCACGGTCGGGGCGCCGAACGAGCGCTCCAAAACCACGTTACGACCTTTTGGACCGAGTGTGACCTTGACTGCATTGGCCAGAATGTTGACGCCTTCGACCATCTTGGCCCGGGCGGCATCACCGAAAATAACTTCTTTAGCTGCCATGTTGAAACTCCTTAAATTTGATTGAGAGTGGCTGGGTGCGCTTGGAGCCGCCACCCTGCCGTGCAATGCAAAAATCCGCCATCAGGGCGGATCAGTGCATTACTTTTGAACGATTGCCATGATGTCTTCTTCGCGCATGACCATCACTTCGTCGCCGTCAACCTTGACAGCCTGGCCTGAATATTTGCCGAACAA
>JAYVEF010000264.1:0-2896 GCA_043748965.1 Burkholderiales bacterium | reverse complement strand
ACAAGCCCGGGGCGATGTTGGTGGCGCGCACCCCGGTGCCGACCAAATCGGCGCGTAAATTGATAGTGAACTGATCGACAAACGCTTTAGTAGCGCCGTACACGTTTCCGCCCGGATAAGGATATGCGCCGGCGGTTGATCCGATATTGATCACGATGCCGCGACCGCGCGCGACCATGGCCGGTAGCAGCAGTCGTGTCATTGTGACTAGGCCGCGGCAGTTGGTGTCGATCATGGTGTCCCAGTCCTGCAGCGAGGCCTGCTGCGCGGTCTCGGTGCCCAGTGCCAGTCCGGCGTTGTTGATCAACACGTCGATTTCGCGCCAGTCGGCGGGCAATCCTGCGAGTGCCGAATCGATCGATTGCTTGCTGGTGACATCGAGGGCTACCGCCAACAGATTCGCACCAATTTCGGATTGGAGCGCGGCCAGTCGATCAGTCCGGCGTGCCCCGGCGATTACCCGGTGCCCATGCCCGGCAAATTTGCGCGCCATTGCAGCGCCGAATCCTGAGCTTGCGCCTGTTATCAGTACGATCATTGCTGGCCTTTCGTGCATGTATTGAGAAATTAACAAAATTGTAGCTGCTATTTTGCTACATTGAGTTTACTGCGCCGTCTTTCAGTGTATTGGTCAATCTCGGCGCTGTCGATGGCGCATGCAATGGCAGGCGAGTGCCTCCCCTGATTGAAAGGTGGCATGTTCTCCCCGCAGAATTGTCGTCCGCCTTGCCGAATTCCGTGCATTCACTTACACTTTAGTACCATTTCATCTCACGTGACTGGCGAAAAGTCGGCTTCTCCGCAAGTCGGCGACAAGGTGGATACCACCGGGGAACGTGAGTTTCATATCAGCCGTTCGCCTGGGCAGCCCAAAAATGGAACGCACGACTGAGGCTGCCTGTCACTTTCTTTCTGGCCCTCAGTCGACTCATGCAAGCACTTATTGCACGTTCATCGATTGGAGTATGTCATGTTCAGTAAAGATCTCACCCTTGCCAAAACCGACCCTGAACTATGGTCGGCAATTCAGCTTGAAACCACTCGCCAGCAAGACCACATCGAGCTGATTGCGTCTGAAAACTATACCTCGCCTGCTGTCATGGAAGCGCAGGGATCGCAACTCACCAACAAGTACGCCGAAGGGTATCCGGGCAAGCGGTACTACGGCGGTTGCGAATTTGTCGACCTGGCTGAAACACTGGCGATCAATCGCATCAAGGAACTGTTCGGTGCCGAAGCCGCCAACGTGCAACCCAATTCAGGGTCGCAGGCGAATCAGGGCGTGTTTTTTGCGATGCTCAAGCCCGGTGACACGATTATGGGTATGTCGCTGGCTGAAGGCGGTCATCTGACGCACGGTATGCCACTGAACATGTCTGGTAAATGGTTCAATGTGGTTTCGTACGGACTGAACGCCGCGGAAGAAATCGACTACGATGCCATGGAAGCCTTGGCGCGTGAAAAAAAGCCGAAATTGATTATTGCTGGCGCTTCGGCCTATGCATTGCAGATTGATTTCGTACGCTTCGCCAAAGTCGCCAAGGAAGTCGGCGCTTACTTTATGGTCGATATGGCGCATTATTCCGGACTGATTGCTGCCGGCGTATATCCGAATCCGGTCCCGCATGCAGACTTCGTTACGTCGACTACCCACAAGTCCCTGCGAGGTCCGCGTGGCGGCATCATTCTCATGAAAGCCGAATTTGAAAAAGTAATCAACTCGGCGATCTTCCCGGGCATTCAGGGTGGTCCCTTGATGCATGTCATTGCGGCCAAGGCAGCCGCCTTCAAGGAGGCGCTCACGCCAGAATTCAAAACCTACCAGCAGCAAGTTCTAAAAAATGCAGACGTGTTAGCCAAGACACTGATTGCGCGCGGTTTGCGGATTGTCTCCGGGCGCACCGAATCGCATCTCATGCTGGTCGACCTGCGCGCCAAGCACATCACCGGTAAGGAAGCCGAAGCCATCCTGGGTTCCGCGCACATTACTTGCAACAAGAACGCGATTCCCAACGATCCGGAGAAGCCATTCGTGACTTCCGGAATTCGGCTGGGTAGTCCGGCCATGACTACGCGTGGCTTCACCGAAACCGAAGCTACGAAAGTCGGCAATCTGGTCGCCGACGTGCTCGATAACCCGCATGACGGAGCCACGAT
This sequence comes from Burkholderiales bacterium, assembly GCA_043748965.1. Taxonomy (GTDB): domain Bacteria; phylum Pseudomonadota; class Gammaproteobacteria; order Burkholderiales; family Burkholderiaceae_D; genus Actimicrobium. The sequence continues at coordinate 739 of JAYVEF010000264.1, read as the reverse complement.
CGACCGGGTCAAGGCGGAAGTGGCGTTGCTGACCAAGGCGTTTCCTGTCTACGGTTAATCGCATGCGAACTACCCCGATCGCTGTTGGTTACAATTCAAGGCGGCGACGGATTCGTGGTCGCCTTTATGTGTCGGAGCAATGCGATGAAATGTCCTTTTTGCCAGCATGACGAAACCCAGGTGCTCGATACCCGAGTGTCCGAAGAAGGTGACTCGATTCGGCGCCGACGTCGTTGCGCAAGCTGTGAGAAACGTTTCACGACCTACGAGCGCATCGAATTATTGATGCCAGCGATCGTCAAAAAAAATGGTAGCCGGACCGAATTCGAATCAGCCAAGTTGCGCGGCAGTCTGATGCTGGCATTACGGAAGCGCCCAGTGTCTGCAGAGGCGATCGACGCTGCAATTCAACGCATCGAAGAAAAAATTCGCTCTAGCGGTGAACGCGAAATTGTTTCCGGCCATATTGGGGAGCTGGTCATGCGTGAGCTTAAACGTCTCGACAAAATCGCGTACATCCGCTTCGCGTCGGTATACAAGAGTTTCGAGGACGTCACTGAATTTCAGGACGCGATTGCCGAGGTTGGGCAGGAGCGCAAGGCTGGTAAGTAAGCGGCATTGATTTATATTGTTTGCTTGCGCGCAAGCGCTCGACACTGCTTCAGCATGTTTGATATTGTTTTGCACCCGCTGGGAGGTGGGTTTGTTAGGTGTTGGTATGGTGACGGGAAGGGGTTGT
>JAYVEF010000263.1:0-2902 GCA_043748965.1 Burkholderiales bacterium | reverse complement strand
TCAGTATCGCTGGCGTTCAGAAGTGCCGCTTCAAATTCTTCCACCGCGCATGGCTGACCGAACAGGTATCCCTGAAAATGGGAACAGCCGTTGACTTTCAGATAGGACAGCTGCGCTGCCGTTTCGACCCCCTCGGCAATTACCTGCAAACCCAATGATCGACCCATGGCGATGATTGCGCGCACGATAGCAGCGTCATTGGGGTCGCTGCTGAGGTCGCGCACAAACGATTGGTCGATCTTGACTTCGTCCAACGGCAGACGCTTCAGATAAGACAGCGATGAAAAACCCGTACCAAAGTCATCGAGCGAAAATGTCACGCCCAGCGCTTTGATCTGCAGCATGCGCAGCACCACATCATCGATGTTTTCCAGCACGACACTCTCGGTCAGCTCCAGCCGCAGCAAACGTGGATCGGCACCAGAGCTGTTGAGCACGTCGATGATCTGCTCGACAAAATCGAGCTGGCGAAATTGCCTGGCGCTGACATTGATCGACATCCGCAGCGTTGCGGTGAGCGGGTCCTGCGCCCAGCGCACCAACTGTTGGCAGGCGGCCTGCAACACCCAAAGCCCAAGCGGAAGAATCAGACCGCTTTCTTCGGCAGCCGGGATAAAATTAACTGGAGCGACCGCGCCGTGGTCGCGCGACGTCCAGCGTAACAATGCTTCGGCGCCGATGAAGCGTGCGTGGGCATCGAGTTGCGGCTGATAGACAAGACGGAATTCGTGATGCGTCAAGCCGAAACGCAGCGCTGCCTCCATCCGTGAGCGGGTCTCGATCGCCGACTGCATGGCCGGATTAAAAAATCTCACCGTGTTGCGCCCTGCCGCTTTGGCCTGGTACAGCGCCATGTCGGCCTGCTTTATCAGGACGTCGCCGCCGCATTCGGTACCGCAAAAAAGCGTAACGCCGATACTGACGCTGCTATGGTCGACAGGCCCGAGAGCCGCGCGCTGATAAGGCTCGTTATGGGCCCGCCGAATTTTTTCGGCAATGGTTTCGACTTTGCTCGCTGCCGCGGATTCATCCGGGCCCAGCCCTTCCACCATTACCAGAAATTCGTCCCCACCCAGACGCGATACTGAGTCTTCATCACGAATACTGGCAACCACGCGGCGCGCAACTTCGATCAGTAGCCGGTCCCCGGCGTCGTGTCCCTGAGTGTCGTTCAAGGTCTTGAAGTTGTCCAGATCCAGAATCAGCAATGCGCCGAATTCCTGGCTGCGATCACTGGCGATCAACGCTTGGCCAAGGCGATCGAGCATCAGCCGGCGATTCGGCAAACCTGTCAGCGAATCAAAGTAGGCCAGATGCCGGATCTGTTCTTCGTCGTCCTTGCGCTGGCTGACGTCCGAGAATACGCCGATGTAATGTGTGACTTGGCCGAATGCACCGGTCACTGCCGAGACCGCTAACCGGAGGGGAATGGTTTGACGATCTTTTGTTTGCACCCACAGATCGCCCTTCCACACGCCGTTCGTCGCGATCGTCTCGGACACCGTGGCATAAAAGGCGGCGTCGTGCTGATCTGACCGAAGCAGCGCCGGAGTGCTGCCTGCCACGTCTTCGATGGCGTAGCCGGTAATCTTGACAAATTCACGGTTGACCCGCAACACGCGTCCCTGCGCGTCGGTTACCAGCATGCCTTCTTGCGATTCGAACGCCACTGCCGCAATGCGAACATCGGCATCGATGCTTTTACGCAGCGTGATATTTTGGACAATCGACCAGATCTGGGACTCACCGTCCTGGCCCGTTACCAGCATGCCGTTAAGCTGTACCGGCACACGCACGCCGTCCGCACGGACGTATTCTTTTTCATAGGGACCGTAGCGACCGGTACGGGTCAGACTGGCGAGCTGGCGTGCCTCATCGTCGCGGTAGGTTTCCGGCGTGAGCTGCCAGTTATCCAGTTTCCTCAATTCATCCTGCGGATAGCCGCAGATTGCTTCGAATGCAGGATTGAATTCAATGAATCGGCCCGCCATGTCGGTCAGTGCGATACCGAGTGGCGACAGCTCGAAAAGCCCCTGCAATTTTTCACCCGTTTCGCGCAATGTGTCGGCTACCTGCTGCCGCTCCGCCTGCAAGGCTGTGATCAGCAATCCGGTCAACACGGTGCTGATCATGTAACCCCACAACAGAAACAATCCAAGGTGCGAATCCGTGACCAAAAACGTGCCGTGGCCTGTGGCCGTACCCCATGCAGCCGCAGCTGACAGGGCGAAGCCAGACAGCGCCGCGCCGGCCATGCCAAATCGAATCGCTGCCCAGGCAAACATCGGCAACGTCAGAAAAACAAATGGCAAGACCAGACCCCGGCCAGCGTAATCCTGCACGAATGCGAGCCACGTTACAGGAATTGCAACGGCCAACCATGCAGCGAGTGCCCCGCGGTATCGGATCAGGTAGGTAACATTTTTGCGCGTCAGCGACCACAGCACGGGTGCAAACAGGAGTACGCCGGCGGTATCTCCCATCCACCATGCCAGCCAGATCGAGCCAGCCGATTGTTTGAGCAGCAAGTGGGCTGCGGCGAGGCTGGCAACCCCGCCCGACGCCGATAGGGCCATCCCCATCGCTGCTGCCAGAACGAACCAGCCAACATCGCTTTGTCGGCGAAACGATGACTGAAATCGGCACCGTTTGAGCACAAAGTCCGTCAACAGTGGTCCAAGAGAATTTCCGACAGCGATACTCGCTGCCAACTGCCAGCTCGAGCCGACATACAGGTTAATCGCAAAAGCACCGAGGTATATGGCGGCTACAATCGATCGGCCCCAGTTAAACAAGGCAGCAACGGCAAGTCCTGTCGGCAGCCAGAACAATGTGATGTGGGTACCTAAATACGGTATGTGCAGTCCGCACCACCCAGCTGCAAAATAGGCCAGAGTCAGTG
>JAYVEF010000262.1:0-2910 GCA_043748965.1 Burkholderiales bacterium | reverse complement strand
TTTGCGCGCAAGGTACAGGCCGGCGCAGACTCCGCCATTACGCAATATTTTTACAATGCGGATGCGTATTTTCGGTTTGTCGAAGACGCGCGCCATGTCGGGGTCCAAGTACCGATCGTTGCCGGCGTGATGCCGATCACGAATTATTCGCAACTGATGCGTTTTTCGGAAATGTGCGGCGCCGAAATTCCGCGCTGGGTGCGCCTGAAGTTGGCCAGTTTCGGCGACGACACTGAATCGATCCGGGCATTCGGGCTCGATGTTGTTACCGCGTTATGTGAGCGATTGCTGGAGGGCGGGGCGCCCGGGCTACATTTTTATTCGCTCAATCAAGCGGTACCGACGCTGGCGATCTGTCAGCGACTGAAAATCGGCGATGGGCCGCGTTAATTGCGCCGGCTAAATAATTCCACTTTCGGTAATCATGCTGTGCAGCGCAATGTCGTGGACTTCAGCATCGAACGCAATTCGCCCGCAATCGAAGTTGATGCCGGCGGTAACCGCGTCCGGCAGTAGTTGCAGCGTGCGGTCATAAAAGCCACCGCCATAGCCAAGCCGATAGCGCGCCGGATTAAATCCCAGACACGGTACCAGCACGCATTGGGGTGTGATCAGCCGACGGGGGAATGCCGGGATTGCCACGCCAAATAGACCGTCCTGCATGGCTTGTCCCGGTACCCATTCGACAAAATTTAACGGTGTTGCAGGTGCTATGGCCACTGGCAGGGCGAGCTGCACGCCGGCGTCCGCCAGTGCCAGATAAGCCGGCATCAAATCGGGCTCGCCGCGCACCGGCCAGAACACTGCCAATGTCGTGCATCGACAACGTTTCTGCCATTCAATCAAATGGGCGCAAAGCGCCGTGGTTGCTGCATTTCGCACCGACGCCGACAGGGCTTTGCGATGTGCCAGCAACGCCGTCCGCAACGCAGGTTTTTGCAGCGCGCCATCGGTCGCAAATTCGTCGGACGCGCATGCTATCCTTGGATTGGTATTGGTCATGGTGGATCAAATTTGTGAATGAGGTTGTCGCATCATGCTTGTAAAGAGATCGATTGTCGGCGTGTTGCTTGCCGTTGCCACGACGGTGCTGCTGTTGCCGCTGGCGCAAGCGCAAAAGCGTGGCCCGGTATTTGTCAATGACGACGATATTTTTTTGGCGCTGCGCGACGCAGCGCGGCGCGATGATGCTGCCAAGGCTGCCGATCTGGCCGAGCGCCTGCCCAATTATGCCATCCCATCGTATGTCGATTACTACCGTCTGAAGCCGCGCATTCGCGACGCTTCCGCCGACGAGGTTCGAGCCTACCTGCAGCGCTACGATGGTAGTGCGATCGCCGACCGCCTGCGCAACGACTGGCTACTGGAACTTGGTCGTCAGCGTGACTTCGCGACCTTTGACGAACAGTATCCATTGTTTGCGCTCGACGACGATGTGCAGCTCAAATGCTACGCCCTGATATCGCGTGCGACCAAGGGCGAAAACGTCGCCGTGCCAGCGCGTTCCCTGCTGGTTTCGCCGAAGGATTACGGCGACGGTTGCATTACGCTCATTGCCACGCTGGCGCGGGCTGGCCAGTTCACCAGCGATGATCTGTGGTCGCAGATCCGGCTGGCCTCTGAAAACAATCACGTTGTCGCGGCGCGCCGTATCGGTACTATCACCGAGGCCAGTGACGCACAGGTGATTCAGGCAATCGAAAAGGCCCCGGTGGTACTGACGCGAGGGCCGGGTGATTCGCGCACGGCACATCAGTTGTATGTCGTGGCACTGGGTCGCGTCGCGCGCACCAGTCCCGAGCAGGCCGCTGCGTCGTTGTCCAATGTCGAAGCACGACTGATGCCGGATGAACGCGCCCTCGGCTGGGCGCAGATTGCGCTGCAGTCGTCACTCAAGCTGCAGCCCGAAGCCAGCACGGTTTATTGGCCGCGTGCCACCGGCGCGAGCCTGTCGGCTGAGGGATACCAATGGCGTGCGCGCATGGTACTGCGGACGGGTAACTGGAAGATGGTCAAACAGGCGATCGACGTGATGCCCGCCACGCTGCGCGACGATCCGACCTGGATCTATTGGCGAGGGCGCGCCCTGAAAGCCGAAGGTGATGCCGACGAAGCGCAGGTGCTGTTTCAGTCGATTGCCGAGCAAACCAATTTTTATGGTCAGCTGGCACTGGAAGAACTGGGCCAAAAAATTATGATTCCGGCCGCCGCCGCGGCATTGACGTCAGCCGAAATGGCGCCGATGGTTGCCAACCCTGGTTTGCGGCGGGCACTTAAATTCTTTGACATGAATCTGCGCTTTGAAGGTGTGCGCGAATGGAACTGGGAACTGCGCGGCATGGGTGACCGCGAGCATCTGGCGGTCGCCGAATTTGCACGCCGTAACAACGTACTTGACCGCATGGTGAATACCTCGGACCGCACCAAGGCCGAACGAGATTTCACCCAGCGTTATCCATCACCATTCCGTGATTTCATGGTCACCAGCACCACCTCGCTCGGACTCGACATGGCCTGGGTGTATGGGTTGATTCGCCAAGAGTCGCGTTTCATCATGAATGCCCGTTCGCATGTCGGTGCCAGCGGTCTGATGCAGCTGATGCCAGCCACAGCGCGCTTTGTGGCCAACAAGATCGGCATGCCGGCGTTCAGTCCGGATCAGGCGTCTGACGTAAATACCAACATCGAGCTCGGTACCAATTACCTGAATATGGTGCTGCATGATCTGGACGGGTCGCAGGCACTGGCGACCGCTGCCTATAATGCTGGGCCTGGCCGACCGCGCGCCTGGCGCGCGAGCTTGACCCGCACCGTCGAAGGCGCGGTGTTTGCAGAATCGATCCCGTTTGCAGAAACCCGCGGTTACGTCAAGAACGTGCTGTCCAATGCCACTTATTATGCGGCGCTGTT
>JAYVEF010000261.1:0-9656 GCA_043748965.1 Burkholderiales bacterium | reverse complement strand
TGCGTCCGCCGCAGACCCTGATGCCCATTGGGATTGGTAACGATACCATTCAAAAAACGGCCCCGGATCGGTCTTGCGAGCGGGTGCCACATGCGCATGACCGCAAACAGCGCGCAGTGGGTGCGCCTGCTGCAACGCAATCGTCAACGCCGTCAGCCGGCTGTATTGCGCGTCCGTAAAAGAAACCAGATCGGTGCCTTCGAGTTCGACACCGACCGAAAAATCGTTGCAACGTTCACGGCCTTCAAATGAAGACACGCCCGCGTGCCAAGCGCGTTGCGTGGTCGGTACGAACTGCATTAGCTGGCCATCGCGCCGAATCAGAAAGTGCGCCGACACGCGCAGTCTGATTAACGATGCAAATTCTGGAACGGCGCTGCAATCGAGCTGGTTGGTAAACAACTGGCTGATATACGGTCCGCCGAACTGGCCAGCCGGCAGACTGATGTTGTGCACCACCAGCAGGCTAACATCCACGCCATCGGGACGGGCGTCACAGTTGGGCGAAGGCACGCGCCGGGCCTGCGCGCACCAGCCATGCGAATCAATCTGCAGCATCGGGCGATCGGATTGCTCAGTCATCTTCATGGATTTCAAGTCGCTGCATGCGGTAGCGCAATTGCCGAAAACTGATGCCGAGGAGCTCGGCTGCCTGGGTCCGGTTGAACTGGGTCTTGTCGAGCGCGCGCCGGATGATCACGCGCTCGACCGCATCGAGATGGTCGGGCAGCGAGTCTGGCAAGGCTTCGGAAGATGGCTCCGGTGACGCTTCGATACGTGCTTCTGCAGGGACGTGAGGAACGGCAACCACCGGCTCTGGCAACAGCGCCGACCCGGGCTTTTCGGCCCCCGCAGCAAGTAGCCCGCGCAAAGCCAGATCGGCTACCTCGATCACGCCGTCGTTGGCGAACGCGGTCGCACGCTCCAGAATGTTTTCAAGCTCCCGCACGTTGCCCGGGAAACTGTATCCGCACAACGCGACCAGCGCGCTATCGGACAATACCGCCGCACTGCCGCCAGGCGACAACCGCGCCAGAATCACGCCAGCCAGCAAGCCGACGTCGTCACGCCGCTCGCGTAGCGGCGGCAGCCGTAGTTCGATTACATTCAGCCGGTAATACAAATCCTGCCGGAATTTCCCGTGTTCTACCCACTCAGCCAGATTCTGGTGGGTCGCGCTGATCAGACGCACATCGACCGGTTCTTCGGCGGTGGCGCCGACCTTGCGCACGCGCCGCTCCTGAATCGCGCGCAGCAGTTTGACCTGCATCTGCAACGGCAGGTCGGCGACTTCGTCCAGTAATAGCGTGCCACCGTTGGCAGCCTGAAAAAAACCTTCCCGATCTTCCGCCGCGCCGGTGAAGGCTCCTTTGCGGTAGCCAAAAAATTCTGCTTCCATCAGGGCTTCAGGAATTGCACCGCAATTGACCGCGACGAAAGGCTTATCGGCACGTGCACTCTGGCTATGGATGTCGCGCGCGGCGAGTTCCTTGCCACTGCCGGATTCGCCGGTGATCGCGACCGGCGCCATACTGCGCGCGAGCCGCACGATCTGGCCACGCAAATCCTGAATTGCCGCAGAACTGCCGAGCAAACGCAGCGATGGTGCCGCGTCACTGGCCACGGCAGCTGCACCACGGGGGGCCGTGGCGCGCGTGGTGCCCAATGCCGACTGCACCATCTGACGCAACTGATCGACGCGCACCGGCTTGGACAGATAGTCGAAGGCGCCGGCTTTTAACGCTGCCACCGCATTGTCGGCGCTGCCGAACGCCGTAATGACGGCGATCGGCATGTTGCGGGGATCCGCACTGACTTCCCGTACTAATTCGATGCCGAGGCCGTCGGGCAGGCGCATGTCGGTCAAAATCAGCGCGTAGTCGTGTCGTGCCAGATGCGCACGAGCCTGCGCCAGGCAATCGGCACTATCGACGTCGAGGCCCATCTTGAGCAGCGTGATTTCGAGCAGCTCGCGCAGATCGGATTCGTCGTCGACGACCAGAATGCGGGGTGAACTCATAACGGCAATCTCAGTGGAAGAATCACGGTGGTAGTCATATTGATGGTGACAGGCTAATGTGGATCAGCCGTGGCAAAAGTAATCACAAACCGCCCGCTCGGCTCGGCCGCACCGGCATCTTCCGGATCGACACGATATTCATAATCCAGCATGGCATCGTTATTCAGACACAGTTCACGCGCCAGATACAGGCCCAGACCAGTCCCTTTGCTGGAGGTGGTGTAGAACGGCTCGAACAAATGCGCGCGCACCTCCGGGGTGATCGGTACGCCGTCGTCCTGCACGTGCATTTCAACCCGGCTGGCTGAGAGTGCGTATACATCGATCCGAATGCTGCCATTAGCGGCACTGGCATAGCGTACCGCATTCGACAGAAGATTTAACACCACTTCGCGTAGATGCAGCGGATCGAACCGCACGGCATGGAGCACGCTGCCGGATAATGCGACCAGCCCCGCTGGCAGACCATGCGTATCGATAAACTCCGGCAGCACATCGGCAAAAAAACGCTCCAGCACAAGCGGCGCACCGTGGGGCTGGGCCTTGCGCGACAGTTTCAAAATGTCTTCGATCATCTGGTTCAGGCGCGTGACGTTTTCGTCGATGATGCGCAGCAGGCGCGTCTGCGTCGGGCTGGGGATTTCTTCTTCCAGCAGCGAGGCGGCGTAGGCAATCGCCGACAGCGGATTACGCACTTCGTGGGCGATGCTGGCAGTCAGCCGGCCCATTGACGCCAACTTCAAATCCTGCGCCTTGTTTTCAATCTCAGTCACGTCCTGCAAAAAGATTACGCTGCGATCGGCGTCCTGACCGGCCCCGTCGACTCTGGCAAAACGCAGCTTCAGGTGCGCCGCCAGATCGCGCCGGCTACCGCCCCAGACGGTGCTGGCATTTTGCAGCGTCAGCACATCTTCGCCCGGCTTGATCACCACAAAACGTGACGACAGGTCATCGCTGGCCAATGCTTCAGGCGGCCGTCGCAGCCACGAAAAAAAAGCGTCTGCGATCGGTGCCAGCGCCGCCACGTCGATCAACCGAAAACGCGTACGGTCACTGGGCAGGGCCATGCCTAGCATTTGCTCCGCGGCCGGATTGGCGATTACCACGTCGGTATCGCGGTCCACCACCAGAATCCCGTCGCCCATGTCGGCAATGATCAGGCGGTTGATGGCCTCCTGCAGACGCAAGGCCTGACCACGGCGTGCAGCCAGACCTTCCTGCTTGATCAGCTTCGAGGCCAGTTGGTTCAGTACCAGTACGGCGGCAAAAAAAGCCATCCCATACAATCCGGCTGTTGAGATCGAGGTGTCGGCGCCCGCCTGCAACGATCGTAGCAGGCTTTCACCAAGTAACACCAGCGTAACCGCAGAGGTAAACAGCAACGCCAGAATCAGCGGTGCCAGGATCGCCCCGCCGGCGAGCGGAAACAGGAACAGAATCGCTAGCCCGCTACGTGTGCCGCCGGCGACAACATACAACGAAGAAATGATCACCACATCGACAGCAATCTGGGTCGACAGCTGAAGTAAAAACCGCTCACGTGAAAATACTGTCAGCACGACGAACGCAATCGATCCGAGCAGATACACGCTGCACAATTGCCAGTAGGGTGCGGGGTATTCACCGACCAGCCCGCGCAGTCCACTGATGCTCAAAAACGCCACCAGCACCAGCGCGATCACGATCCGCGTGACGTTGAAGGTTTGCAGCGTGCGCCACAGGGTTGCGCGCGGATCGAGCGGTGCGCCTTGCGGCACGTCCACTACCTCGCGATGGCGACGCGCGCGGCTAACGGCGGAAACTTTACCGGGCATCAGGCGGGGGGGTGTAACGCACGGTGTTCTTGGCAGCAATACGTCAGGCCGCGTGCATTGGTGACGGCCTCGGAGGCAGGCAAATACAGGTCGCAGTGGTCGCAACGCACCATTAATTCGGCCGCAGCGTGGTCAGGTGGTCTTGGCATATCGGCGCGCTCTGACGGCGGACGCCGATGCGCCGCTGCGGATTTTTTCTTACCCTGCAACAGGTACAGCACCACCACGATCAGCACCAGCCAGAGCAGCAGCTTCATGCCAGTGGACGATGCAAAATGACTTCAAGCACGAAGCGGCTGCCGACATACGCCAGCAACAAGGTGACAAAGCCGGTGAGAGTAAAACTGAGCGCAGTCTTGCCGCGCCAGCCACGCCAGTGCCGTCCGGCCAGCAGTATGCCGAACAGTATCCACGACAGCATCGTGAAGACGGTCTTATGGTCCCACTTGAGCGCCTTGCCGAACAGCTGCTCCGAAAAAAATACGCCGGACAAGACCGTCAGGCTGAGCAATACAAAGCCGATCGCGATCAATCTGAAGAGCAGCTTTTCCATCGTCAGCAGCGCCGGCAGACGATCGATGGCGCCCCCGAACCAGCTACCCGGCTTGCCTGCAAGGTTGCGACGGGCATGCAATCTGGAGTCCTGCAGCGCCATCAGCACCGCGTGAAAAGCCGCCACCGTCAACGTGCTGTAGGCCAGCATCGCCACCGCGACATGCCATGGAAATAGTGCCGACTTGCCGTCGAGTGCCATCAGACTGCCGGGAAACGCAATCGGCAGCAGCACCGTCACAGCAGCCACCGGCAACATCAGTGCACGCAGGCTATCCAGCGCGGCGTGGCGGTTTTCAATCCAGTAGACCGCGACCGAGACCCACAACGCGGCGGACAGCATGGTGGCAAAGCCGAGGCGCAGTGAACCAGGTGCCACCACCTCGGCCCACAGCGCCACACCGTGCAGCGACCACGCCAGCAGGGTGCCGATCGAAATCGCCAGCGTCTGACGCGAGGGAAGGAAGGCGCAGCCGGCGTACAGCAATGCGGCGGCAATAAAGAAACTGGTTTGCATGGAATGAGTTTACACCAAGCCGACACCGCTGCGGCTGCCATGCGTCGAGCATGGCGGGACCGCCTCAGTCAATCGCGGCGAGCCGGATTTCATCGTTGTGATGACGCTGCTGCTCTTCCATGACCAGCGCACCGAGTTCGCGCTTCAATGCGTTGAATGGTGCCGACGACGGGTCGCGCAAGCGCGGCAAATCGACCAGAATGTCACGTTTGACGGTGCCGGGCCGATAAGTCATGACGACAATCCGGTCGGCCAGGTAAATCGCTTCTTCGATACTGTGGGTGACAAACAAAATGGTTTTTTTAAGGTCAGCCCAGATCCGTAGCAGTTCGTCCTGCAGGTTGCGACGGGTCAGCGCATCGAGGGCGCCGAACGGCTCATCCATCAGCATGATCGGTGAATCCAGCGCCAAAATGCGTGCGATTGCCACGCGCTGGCGCATCCCGCCCGACAGGTCCTTCGGAAAACGGCTGCGAAAATCCTTCAGTCCCAGCGTATCCAGCAACGCCAGCACGCGTATCGTGATCTCGGTTTTCGGCATGCCTTTGATGTCCAGCCCGAAGGCGACGTTCTGTTCGACTGTCATCCACGGAAACAGCGCGTACTCCTGAAACACCATGCCACGATCCGGGCCCGGCCCAGTAACTGAAACGCCACCCGCCTCGATGCTGCCCGTGCTCGGCAACGAAAAGCCCGCCACCGCATTTAGCAGTGTCGATTTACCGCAACCGGAGGGTCCGAGCAGACAGACAAACTGACCATCGGGGATATCCAGATCAATATTTTGTAGGGCGACAACGTCGCGCTCACCGGTGCGAAACACCTTGCCGACGCCACGAATGCGAATCGGTGAAGCCGCCATTTCAGTTCTCCAGACCGCGGTGCCAGCGCAGCAAATGGTTATTCAAACGGGTCACGGCGAGGTCGATCGTCAGACCCAGCAGGCCGATGCTGATCATGCCAGCCATGATTTTGTCGGACCAGAAATATTCGCGGGCTTCCAGAATCCGAAACCCCAGGCCATTGTTGACAGCGATCATTTCTGCCACGATGACGACAATGAACGCAGTACCGATACCGATCCGCACCCCTGACAAAATGTACGGCACCGCTGCTGGCAACATCACCCGCAAAAATAGCGTGGTCTGACTGGCCCCCAGGTTACGTGCGGCGCGCAGATAGATGCTGTCGACATTGCGCACGCCCGCGATCGTATTGATCAGTACCGGAAAGAACGCCCCGATCGCGATCAGAAAAATTGCCGGCGGATTGCCTAGGCCGAACCACAATATCGACAGCGGAATATACGCAATCGGCGGAATTGGCCGCAGCACCTGCACCAGAGGATTCATCCATGTGTGGACGCGCGCACTGGCGCCCATCGACAAGCCCAGCGGCAACGCCAGCCCGGCGCCCACCGCAAATCCAACCAGCACCCGAAACATGCTGCTAGCGGTGTCGCGCAGCAGCTCACCCGATATCGCCCACAGGACCCAGTTGCCGGCGCCGGGGTCGTACGGCGTGGTCGGTGACGCATATTCGAGCCACTTGCGCAGCACCGCCAGCGGCGACGGCAACACCAGCGGGTTGACCCAGCCCATGCCCGAAAAAGTTTGCCATACGATCAGTGCCAGTCCCGGCACGATCAGACCCGTCGCAGCGCGGCGCAGGTTGAAGTTCGCCATGGCGCCGGCTACTTGACGTTAAGCGATTTTTTGGCCGCGTCCAGCAAGTCAGTCTTGACCCAGTCTTTGCCGATTGGCGGTTTCGCCATCTTGCCGACACCGTACTTGACCATCACATCGGTAGTAGTCTGGATATGTTCCGGCGTGATGTCATACGAATACGGCGAGTTGGCGATCGCGTCATTAAAATCGGCCTTGCTGATCTGGCCCTTGAACAGGGTTTCAGTAACGTACTTCTCTGCCACCGCTTTGTCGTCGATAAAGGTGCGGGTGGCCCGGACAAAACAACGCATGAATTTTTCTGCAGCCGGTCGGTGTTCGACGTAAAACTTTTCGGTCATCACCAGCGTACGAACTGGCTCGCCGATCGGTGTGTCGTAGGGCTTGATGACCTGCACGCCGAAACCCTTGCTGATAGCTTGAGCCGACTGCGGTTCGGTCTGCATGATGGCATCGAGATTCTTGCCAAGCAGCGCCTGATTCAGGTCCGGATACGCCAGGTAGATCAGCTGCACGTCCTTGCCCGGCATGTCCGACGACGTTACTCCGTTTTGCGCCAGCTCGGCTGCCAGCAAGACTTCCTGAATACCGCCGCGCGTGACGCCGACTTTCTTGCCTTTGAGATCCTTGACCGATTTGATACCGGCGTCAGGGCGCGCCAGCAGGCGCGCACCTCCCTTGGCAAAGCCTGCCACCACGTAGATCGGTGCACCGTTGGCACGGCCAGAAATTGCTGCTTCGGACGCGGTGGCGCCAACGTCAAGTTCGCCCGCAATGATCGCCTGCATGATATCCAGCCCTTTGGCGAAGGTGCGTTCTTCCACTTTGATGCCGCACTGTGGCGCGATTTCCTTGATGTACGATATTGCGCCGAAGTGCGCGAGCTTGAGATTGCCAAGGCGAATCACCTCCTGCGCTTGTGCTGCCGTGACGGTGGCGAATGCCAGGCCAATCGCCAGAGTGATCTGAAATCGTTTTGAAAATCGGCTTTGCATGGCGGTCTCCGGTCATTGTTCGGTCTGTTTATCGATGGCATCGCTGACGGCAACCCGCTGACAGCAACCGACGAGCGCTTCCACGTCTTGTCGTGCGTCTGATTCTGCGTGATTCAGTGCCTGCTGACAATAGGTGAAAACCGCGATCAACGCCACGCCTGTACCGTGCGGCCGCGTAGTTTTCAGCGAGCGCACCGGTCCCCATCGGGTAAAATAGTCTTCTTCGCGCGCTACCTGCGCCGCCCCCTGCTCAACTTTTCCGATCGCCTGCCATGCTCGACAATCTTACTCAGCGCCTTGCCAAGGTGGTTAAAACCATGCGTGGCGAGGCGCGCCTGACCGAAGCTAATACCGCCGAGATGCTTCGCGAGGTGCGCCTGGCTCTGCTCGAGGCTGACGTCGCTTTGCCGGCAGTGCGCGAATTTATCGCCAAGGTCAAGCAAAAGGCCCTGGGCGAAGAAGTCATCGCCTCGCTCTCGCCGGGTCAGGCCCTGGTCGGCGTCGTGCAGCGAGAGCTGGCCGCACTGATGGGCGGGGACCTCGGGCCGGAAGCCTCGCAACTGAGCTTTGCGACGCAGCCGCCAGCGGTGATTCTGATGGCCGGTTTGCAAGGCGCCGGCAAGACCACCACGGTCGGCAAGTTGGCCAAATTTTTAAAAGAAAAGCACAAGAAAAAAGTCCTGACGGTGTCTGTCGACGTGTACAGGCCGGCTGCCATCGGCCAGCTGCAGACCGTCACCGGACAGGTCGGCGCGGACTTTTTTCCATCGCTGCCGACTGACAAACCGGTTACGATTGCCCTCGCAGCGCTCGATTACGCCAAGCGCCACTATCACGACGTACTGATCATCGATACGGCAGGCCGGCTCGGCATCGATGCGGACATGATGGCCGAAATCGCGGCTTTGCATGCTGCCGTCAAGCCGATCGAAACCCTGTTCGTGGTCGACGCGATGCTCGGTCAAGATGCAATCAATACCGCCAAAGCATTTAATGACGCGCTGCCGTTGACGGGTATCGTGCTGACCAAACTGGACGGCGATGCGCGCGGTGGCGCGGCACTCTCGGTGCGTCATATTACCGGCAAGCCAATCAAGTTTGCCGGCACCGCAGAAAAACTCGATGGCCTGGAAGCATTCGATCCACAGCGCATGGCCAACCGTATTCTCGGCATGGGCGATATTCTCGCACTCGTCGAAGAAGCGCAAAAAGGTGTCGACGTTGCCGCAGCACAAGGCCTGGCGCAAAAACTCAAGGTCGGCGGACGCTTCGATTTAAACGACTTCAAATCGCAGTTGGCACAAATGAAAAAAATGGGCGGCATGTCAAGCTTGCTCGATAAACTGCCAGCCCAGTTTCAACAGGCTGCAGCAGGTGCCAACATGGGTATGGCCGACAAGCAAGTGCGTCGCATGGAAGGCATCATCAATTCAATGACGCCGACTGAACGTGCCAAACCCGAAGTCATCAAGGCCACCCGCAAGCGCCGCATCGCCGCTGGCGCAGGCGTGCAGGTTCAGGAAGTCAATCGCATGCTGGCGCAGTTTGAGCAAATGCAGGCGATGATGAAAAAAATGAAAGGCGGCGGCATGATGAAAATGATGCGCAGCATGAAGGGCATGATGCCCGGCGGGATGCGTTAAACAGCGCACTAATGCATGCCAAATCGCAGCGCAATCGGTTCGAGTGTGAACACTTTTTGGAAAATCGGCGGCATCAGGCAGATCTCCCTATGAAGTGTGAACAATACACTGTGCAAAAATAGCGTGTCAAACCGATAAAAACCCTTGCGCCGCTGTAAAAAGCCCACCACTATAAGTGCTGCGTGACTGAACGCAATTCCGAATACCCTTGTAAGGAGGCTTAAAGATGGCACTAGCAAAAAAACCCGCAGCCGCGAAACCGGCCGCCAAGGCACCCGCTGCCAAAAAACCGGCAGCAGTTAAGGCTGAAACCGTGAAAAAAGCAGCTCCGGTTAAAGCCGCAGCAGCCAAACCAGCAGTTAAAAAAGTAGCAGCTGACAAGCCCGTCACTGCGCGCAAGCCAAATGCGGCATTCATGAAGCCAATGAAT
>JAYVEF010000260.1:0-2925 GCA_043748965.1 Burkholderiales bacterium | reverse complement strand
TTTCGGGCAGCGCATGCAGAGCTTTGAGCAACGCATTACCACCGCGTGAATGCGATAGAAAACTGTTTTGCTGCAATGATTGCGCGGCCAGTTCAAGATCGCCGCAGGTCTGTTCCAGATACAGACTGACCATGCTGACGATGCGCTTGCGCGCATTTTCGAGATCCGCCTGCAGAAAACTGGTGCCAAAATGTTCTGCCACCTGCACGCAACCTTTAGCACCATCAGCAATCATCGCATCGCATCTACTGCGGTCGATGGCGCCCTTTTGCACGCCATATGACAGTACTTTTTCGAAGTACGGACGTTTGTCGATCAGCGCCACACCCTGCCTGGGTTCCCGCATCTGCATCGCCGTTACAACGCGGATTCTTCGGCCGGATCGATCGACCCTCGGCCCTTGCCTGCAACCGGCGGCATCGGTGGGCGTGGCGGTGGCGCGACTTCCGTGGGCACCTGCTCCTGCATCTCAAGTTCGGCTTCGGCCTTCAGTCGCTGCTGCAGATGCGCTTTAAGCTGCGGCAAAATCTGTTCGAACATATCGGCATGATCATGCTTGAGTAACCACGTCAGTTCTTTCCAGTCGCGATCGCTGGCCTCGGATTTATCGATCTCGTCACCGTCTTCGGTATGCAGATGGTAAAACGTGCCGTAGTTGGCGAAATGAACGACCGAATCGTCGCGGTCCGACAGGTAATCGACCAGCGCCTCGCAGCCACCGTCAAGTTCGCCGATCGCCGTCAAAAAATCGCTGGTCTGGGTATCGTCGCGAAACAACACGGCATTGATCATGCCGCGTAGATGCGCATGCGTATGATCACCGTACAGTCGTTCCATGACGACGGCACGGGCGAACTGTTCGGGGGTCACCAGCAGGCTCACCACCGATTCATGCGACGCGTCGAACTCGCGAATCACCGCCAGTAAATCCTTGGGCGGCAGTTCTTCAAGCACCGCGACCAGCGCGCGGTCACCGTCGCTTTCGGCCAATGCGACGAGCGCGAATTCCGCACCCGCAATGTCACCAGCCCGAATCAAGCTGGCGGCTTTTACTATAAGTTCGTGGGACATGGGCACAATTTCAAAAACAACCAATGGGAGTGCGTAGCTCTCTGCAAAAGTGATTCCGCAGTTTGCCGCGTGGCGGCAGCAACGCTCGGGTTCAGCCGGCGCAGTGCCGGATCATTCGCGTCTGTCGAAGCCCTGTTCGGCCATCCAGCTCGCGCCCGCCTCGTCGAGATCAGTCTCCTCGTCGTCGTCTTCGCGGCCGTTTTCGCCTTCGTCGTGTTCGGCTTCATCGGCGACGGCATTGTGGGCCTTGCCGGCTTTGCCATGCAGGTATTCTAGACAGATCACGGTCAACATGAATTGTTCGCCTGCGGGTTCACACAGAGCCTGATCCGCCAGCGGCTGCATCAGGCTCGAAAATTCAACCGCATGCACCACCTCGCTCCAGGCGGGGAAGTCATCCGGTTCGGTGGTCGACAGCAGGTACATGGCCTGCAGATTGCTAAAACTGATCGCGCCATGAAACGCTACGGCAACCATTTCGGGCGCGCTTTCGATCATTGGCAGCAACAACGTAAACTGTGCGCGCTTGTCCTTCAGGCGGCGCGCCAGCACGTCATTGCCTTCGGAGTCGCAATGCAAATCCTCCAGTTCAGCCCGATAGGCTTTGGACATATCTTCAAAATAACAGGACAGGGTCATTGCAGGACTTTACTGAGGTAGGTGGTCCAGATTTCTCGCGCGGTTTGCAGCGGGTTTTCAAGCAGACTGCGACGACGCGATTCGTCATACGCGTGCCTTTTGACGGCATCGCCCAGCAAATCGTAGGCTTCCTGAATTTCACGAAAGCGCGCCGGCGCGTCGACCGATGTGTTTTTGTCGGGATGGAATTCCGATGCCTTTTTACGGTAGGCGCTTTTGATCGCGGCGTTCGAGACATCGCTCTCAAGACCAAGAATAGCGTAGTAGTTTTTCATGAATTCGATTGCCCTGCAACGACGGCTCGGACTAACGCAGGCCATGTGACCGAACCCCTGACTCGGGAAAATCGGCTGCGCCACCCTGGCAATCAGAACGATTGGGGTTGGCGCAGGATACACCACGCAGCGGTGCAAGTCGATTCGCAGCGCTTGCCGCTCATCAACGGCTGCCTGAATAATGCCGATTTACAGCGGCTAACCGCGTTACCCAACCCTACCTGCGACGCCATGGAAAAACCCCAAAAGTCGGAGTCGACTTTTGGGGTTTGTGTATTGCCGCACTTTTTGGTTAGGCCGGGTCGCTTGCGATCAGAAAGTGTGACGCACGCCCAGATTAAATGCCTTGTCACCCGATCCGCCTTCGATCGCGCTGCCGACGGTGTAGCCGGCACCGTTCTTGTTGCTGATGCGGGCGTAGGAGGTATACACGTCGGTGCGCTTGGACAATGCGTAGCGGTAACCGATCGCGTACTGCGTGGCATCCTGATCGAGATCATTGCGATCGTCCTTATGGATGTACGAAGCCAGCAAGGTATGCGGGCCCATGGGCACCGTAACACCAACCAGCAGGTCACGGCTATCGGTCGAACCAACCGGTGCGACGGTTGCGCCATAAGCATTAACTGTACGCAGCGGCGAACTATTCAGCCCTTTGTCGATACCAAAACCCAGATGCAGTTTGACCACGTTGAAATCGTAGGTCATTGCCAGCAGTGTATCGCGTGCATTCGACAGACTCTTGTCTGCCAACGTGTTGTTGTTACGGTTGTGATAACCGAGGCGTACGACAACCGGTCCGTTTGCGTATCCAACCGCGAGACCGTATTGACGCGCAGCATTGCTGTCACCTGCAACTTCGCCAAATCCGTATGCTGCCTCGCCAGTGAAACCACTGAAGTTAGGCGACACGTACTTGATGGTGTTGTTCATCCGGCTC
>JAYVEF010000259.1:0-2929 GCA_043748965.1 Burkholderiales bacterium | reverse complement strand
GGCGTACACAGGGAGCACCCAATGATAGCGGCCCACGAAGGCATTTTCAGTGCCGGCATCCTGCACGAACAGTTTTGCGCAACGACCGACTTGCTGAGCAAACTGGTCGCTGCCGCGCCACACGCAATGACACTCGCGCAGCTGCACAGCGCCACCGGCCGTGATGCCCGCACGCTGTCGCGCCTGTGTGCTGACCTGTTGCACGACGGCCTCATCGTCGGCACCGCCGGGGGTGCTTATCGGCTTGAGCGTGACCCCGCCGACGTGACACTCGAAGACGTCTATCGTTGTGTCATCGGCACCCCTTCGCAGCGCGCCAAAGCGGTGCCGAACACTCCGCAGCACCATGCCAGTCATGCTGTCGATCTGTTGCTGATGCAGGCAGCCCTGGCGATTGGCCAAAGTGTGCAGCAGCATTTGCGACAATTCTCGCTGGACCGTTTAAAGCCTGCCGGCAGTGGTCGATTTCCGCTGGTGCGCCCGGCGCTGCGCACGTTAGACTCCGAACGCAGCAATGACTTCGACTTCTCGAACCGCAATTTTGTAGCCCAACCGGCACCAGCTGCCTGAACTTTGATGACCCTTCGTATAATTGCTACTGGCGGCACTTTCGACAAACACTATGATGAAATTGCCGGCGTGTTGGGTTTTGGCGCCGGTCATCTGCAAGGCGCAATCGTGCGGGCCCGCATCACACTGCCAGTGGTCCTGCAGGAGCTGCCTTTTCTGGATTCGCTCGACATGCAGGATACCGACCGCGCGCGCATCCTCACTGCCTGCTGCGACGCCGTCGATGCTGCTGTGGTAATCATTCATGGAACCGACACGATGCCGCAGACAGCAGCGGTACTCGGCGCTGCAGCGCTGCCGCGTACGATCGTTCTGACTGGCGCGATGATCCCTTACGAGATTGCCATGTCCGACGCGCTGTTCAATTTTGGTTTTGCCTGTGGTGTGGCGCAAGTCTTGCCGCACGGGGTATATGTGGCCATGAATGGGCAGTATTTTGATTGGCGCAACGTGCGCAAAAATCGACGCGACGGCATTTTTGAAGCCATCTGAGCCGTACCGCGCCGGTTGTCAATCGCAGCGACTCGCGTGCAATTTATTATCGGTTGCACAATCTAATTTGTCGCAACGCAAAAAATCCTGTAACCCATTGTGATTTTGTTGGGGCAATGCAATTTTTTGCACTAACATCCGTGCATAGGTGCAAGAAAGCTGTGTGCATCCCCCTCGTGATGTCAGGAGACCAGTTAATGAACCATTCGCACCGCTTCGCGGCATTCTCAGGCGCGGTCGCGCTCACCTTGCTGGTCTCGGCCTGTGGCGGCGGCGGCGATGGCTACGGTAGCACCGCAGCGCCTGCAGCGTACACGCCTGCCCCAGTGGTCTCGGCGCCGCCGCCCGCGCTCGGCCCGAACAGCACGCAGCCGCTGGTGGCGCCGGGTTATTCGATCAGTGCACCGCTAGCTACCGGAGATACGGCGACCGATGGCTTCGCCGAATTCAATTACCGTCGTCAGCAAGCCGGTCTGAGCGCAGTGGCGCGTAATACCAATATCGACAGCGCCGCAGCGGGGCACTCCAATTATCAGAACGTCAATGATGTGATTACGCATGTCCAGGATCCGAACAAGCCTGCTTTTACCGGCGTGGACGTACTAGCGCGCCT
Organism: Burkholderiales bacterium; assembly: GCA_043748965.1. Lineage (GTDB taxonomy): Bacteria > Pseudomonadota > Gammaproteobacteria > Burkholderiales > Burkholderiaceae_D > Actimicrobium. Next base: position 1,254 of record JAYVEF010000259.1, on the reverse strand, counting down.
GACCGCGGCACGTTACATCTTCAATGCGACCAGCGGCTATGCCTACGGCGAAGTCATCTCTGCCAGTGGCGACCTGTCTGGCGTAAATAACGCCGAAGACCTTCTGACAGCGATTTATCATCGGTTTGTTATTTTGGAGCCCAAGTTTCGCGAAGCCGGCGCCGGCAAAGTCGGCGTCAGTCCTACCGGCTACAACTATTTCACGGTCGATTTCGCCGCCAATGGTTTGACAGGTGGCGTCGGTGCTGGCCAGGTTGGTGTTTATCCGTTTCCAGGACAGGTCGATGTGGTACCACTGTTCCATAACCACCAGGAGTCGCCCGACCCGGTGCCAAACCAGGATGGTGTCGGCTACCCGGTTAGCGTTCACGCTGACATCGATGCCGCCCTGAGCGTGACAGCGTTCACAATTCAGGCACGTGGCGGTGCCCTGCTGCCTACCAAATTGTTGAGTCACGCAACGGATGCAGAAACGCCAGCTTCTGCAGCGGCTATCGTGCCATTGACAGTATTGGCCCCTCGTACCGTCTACGACGTACTATTTAGCGGCAACGTATCTGGCATCAATATCAGCCGGATCTGGTCTTTTACAACCCGCTAGTCCTAGCTTTGGCAGACCGAGGCCGGCGGCGCACCACGCGCCGGGCGGCCCCCTTATTTTTTCTCTTCGCACCATTGCGCCACCATCAAAATGGTCGCCCGCCGCCACAGGTGGGCGTGGCTCAAATTCTGTTTTCGTTAGGCGGTAACGCATGTAAAGTAACCTATTTCTGATGCCTAATCGGAAATTCAATAATGGCAAAAAGTACCAAAGAACGACAACAAAAATACCGCGAGCGGCAACCGTAGAGAACAACAAATTTGTCTGCACTTTTCAGCCCACTCTTCCTATGAAGAGCCCGGTTTTGCAGACAAATTTACCGGCGTAGCAAAGCAAACAAATTTGTCTGCATCCAGCGTCGGCAAATACATCTGTCGGCTCGCAGCTTTGACCGCGCACGAGGCGGCGTAAGTTGCTGAAATTGTGGAGATTTCCGTCCGCTACAATCCGCGATTTCGACCGCCTGGCCGCGCGGCGGTCGGACCAGGAATCGTTGCAGCCCGACGCTGCTCTGCCGGCTCCGATGTTTTGATGAGGACCCTTTTGGTCAGTGGGTTCGTCTGTAAGCAGATCCGTCGGTCGGGGCCTTTTGCGAGTGGCCGACGTATCTGGATTCCGGCGACGCCAACCGAATGATGCGAGTTTTCGCGAGG
>JAYVEF010000258.1:0-2938 GCA_043748965.1 Burkholderiales bacterium | reverse complement strand
GCTCCGCGCGCGTGAACTGATATTTGGCGACGCATTCTTCAGCGAACGTGCCCATCGAACGACCGCCGCCTTTTTCGTCCCGCAGATACGCGTCTTCGAGACCGTCGAGCATCATGTGGTCGTACATCATGCCGTGGCCGATGCGGTAACCGCCGCGCGCCTTGGGGATCAGATACGGTGCGCCGGTCATGGATTCCATACCCCCGGTGACGACCACGTCATTGGTCCCGGCCAGCAGCGAATCGTAGCCGTACATGGTGGCCTGCATCGCCGAACCGCACATTTTGGACAGCGTGACCGCGCCCGCCGATACCGGAATTCCGGCCTTGATGGCAGCCTGACGGGCGGGCGCCTGCCCCTGTCCTGCCATCAGACAATTGCCGAAGATGACATCGTTGACCTGATCCGGCGCAATGCCGGCCCGTTCGACCGCCGCGCGGATCGCTACCGCGCCAAGTTCGTTAGCTGAGAGCGTCGAAAAGTCACCCTGGAACGCGCCCATGGGGGTGCGTGCGGCGCCGACGATAACGATGGGGTCTTGCATGGCAAATCTCCTGATCAGGCAGCCTGCGCTGCGGTGGCGTGGTCGCCCGAAGGGTGCGCCCGATAGCTGAAGCGGCACTCTTGCGGGTACGGAAATACATCGTCGACATGACCATCCAGAATGCGCTGCTTGCAGCTTTGCCAGTAGGCGGCGGACAGCAGGTCGGCGTGGTGCTTCATAAAATATTTTCGGACGTTGGCATTACCCAGCAAGAAGGTCCCGAACTGCTCGGGAAACACGTCGTTGCGGGCGATTGGATACCACGGCTCGGCCGACATTTCGTCTTCTTCGTTGCGTGGCAGGGGGATCGTCCGAAACTGACAGTCGGTCACGTATTCGATTTCGTCGTAATCATAAAACACCACCCGGCCATGCCGCGTCACGCCAAAATTTTTGTACAGCATATCGCCGGGAAAAATATTCGCGCGGACCAGTTCCTTGATGGCGTTGCCGTATTCGAGCACACCGTGTTCAATGGCGGCGACATCACCGCGTTTCTCGGCATTCGACAGCCAGATATTCAGCGGGATCATGCGCCGCTCGATATACACATGCTTGATGATCACCTGATCGCGCTCTTCTTCGATCAAGGACGGCGCCACCGATTTGAGCTCGGCCAGCAGATCGTCGTCGAAGCGAGCCCGCGGAAACGCCACGTTGGAATATTCCAGCGTATCGGCCATGCGACCAACCCGGTCGTGGTTTTTGACCAGTACGTATTTTTCTTTGACGATCGCGCGTGTGGTGTCTTTTGGCGGCGGGAAAAAATCCTTGATCACCTTGAAGACGTACGGAAAACTCGGCAGCGCAAACACGACCATTACGAGACCCTTGATGCCGGGTGCGATTTCGATCCGGTCGGACGAATGGCGCAGGTGATGCAGATAGTCGCGGTAGAAAAGCGATTTGCCGTGTTTTTGCAAACCGAGCATGGTGTAAATTTCACTGCGCGGTTTTTTGGGTAACAACGAACGAATAAATTGTACATAACCCGATGGCACTTCCATATCCACCATGAAGTACGCCCGCGTGAACGAAAACAACACGGTAATCACTGCCGGATCGAACAGCACGGTGTCCAGTACCAGTTCACCCTTGCGGTTGTGCAGGATCGGCACCACGAACGCATATTCACGATTGCCGTTGATCCCCTTGCCGACGATATAGGCACCCTTATTGCGATAAAACAGGCTCGACAGGACTTGCACCTGATAATTCGGCTCGCGCTTGTCGGGGCCGAAAATATCCTGCAAACGCGCTTCCACCGAAGTCACGTCGCGGTCCAGATCGGCGAACGCACATTGCAGCTGAAAGTTGGTGACGATGCGCTTCAAGGTGTAGTTCAGGCCATCCTTGGCGGGGTAGTACACACGATAGGTTGGCGCCAGTTCGCGGGTTTCGATGTACTCGGTCGAAATCACCGGCCGCACAAAAATAAAGTCGTTATGGAAGTACGTCCGGTGCAAGATATTGCAGCACACCGAATTGAAGAATGTCTCAGCGAGTTCGGGTTGTTTATGATCCGTCAGCAATCCGATGTAATGCAACTTCACCTCACGCCAGACGGCGTCGGTCAATTCGCCATTGGCGTATTCGTCTTCCAGTACCGCAACGCACTCGTGCACCCGCTTGTCGTAGAATGCGATCCGCTCGCGCAGCCGGCTCTGCTGCAACTGCCAGTCGCCCCGCTCGAAATGCTGTTTGGCGGCCTGGCTGGTGGCGCGGAACAGTCGATAGTGTTTGTCGAAGCCGTCCAGAATCGTGCGCGCGATATCGAACGCGATTTGCGACGAAAGCAGTTTGGGAAAGGCAGCGGTCATATTCAGGTTCGGGTGCGGACGCGGATGCTGGTTCGACAGTGTAGCGAATTTGCGAGCGGTCACCCGGTGCAGTTGCGCACTAGCGAGTTTCCGAAAAGAGTTCGCGGCCGATCAGCATGCGGCGGATTTCACTGGTGCCGGCGCCGATCTCGTACAGCTTGGCGTCGCGCCATAGGCGCCCTGCCGGATAGTCGTTGATATAACCGTTACCGCCCAGCGCCTGAATAGTTTCCCCAGCCATCCAGGTAGCTTTTTCGGCCGCGTATAAAATCGCGCCGGCGGCGTCCTTGCGCAAGGCGCGCACTGCGGCAGGATTACCGGCGCGATCGCAGGCCTGGCCGACTGCGTAGACGTATGCTTTGCAGGCCATCATGGTGGAATACATGTCGGCGATTTTGCCCTGCATCAGCTGGAATTCGCCGATCGGCTGGCCGAACTGCTTGCGCTCGTGAATGTAGGGCACCACCACATCCATGCAGGCCTGCATGATACCGAGTGGGCCACCCGACAAGACAGCGCGCTCGTAATCGAGGCCGGACATCAGCACGTTGACGCCTTGACCCAGGCCACCGAG
>JAYVEF010000257.1:0-2952 GCA_043748965.1 Burkholderiales bacterium | reverse complement strand
GTCGAAGGCGCGGTGTTTGCAGAATCGATCCCGTTTGCAGAAACCCGCGGTTACGTCAAGAACGTGCTGTCCAATGCCACTTATTATGCGGCGCTGTTCGATGGCAAGCCGCAGTCACTGAAAGCCCGGCTCGGAAGTGTCACGCCCAAGGGCGTGATCACCACTGATCTGCCCTGAATTTTTAGAAAGGTTTGAATCGTCATGCTGATGCGCCACGCGACAATCCTCGTGTTGGGCGGCTCCGGTTTCATCGGATCGCGCCTGATTGCCCAACTGGTCGCCGACGGGCGCCGCGTCATCGTGCCAAGCCGGCGCTACGAGCGGGTCAAGCACCTTTGCGTACTACCCACCGTTGAAATCGTGGTGGCCGATATCCATCAAAACGAGAGTCTCGACGCGCTGGTGAAGCGCGCCGATGCAGTGATCAATCTGGTCGGTGTGTTGCACTCGCGCGGTGGTGGTGGCCCGACCGGTTATGGCCCTGATTTTGCCCGCGCCCATGTCGAGCTGCCCACGCGCGTCGTCACCGCTTGCGTACAAGCCGGGGTTGGCCGGTTGCTGCACATGAGTGCGCTCGGTGCGGAGCGCACTGCACCGTCGATGTACCTCCGTTCAAAAGCTGCTGGCGAGGTCGCAGCGCTGTCGTCGCCGGCGCTCGCGACCACGGTGTTCCGGCCGTCGGTGGTATTTGGCGAAGACGACTCGTTCCTGAATTTGTTCGCCGGCCTGCAGCGCTGGTTTCCCGTGCTGCCGCTGGGCGGCGCCGAGGCCCAGTTTCAGCCGGTATATGTGGATGATGTGGCACGCGCCTTTGTGAATGCGTTGGACAACCAGGCAACCTTCGGTCACGTGTACGAACTGGCCGGTCCGCGGGTATACACGCTGCGCCAGCTGGTGCACCTTGCCGGCCGCTATAGCGGGCATACGCGGCCGGTGATTGGTTTGCCGGACGCACTGGCATACCTGCAGGCGTTGCTGCTGGAATGGGCGCCCGGCGGACCGCTGATGAGTCGCGATAATCTGGCCTCAATGCGGCATCCGAATGTGGCGCACGGGCCGATCGCACCTGAACTGGGCCTTCAACTGAGCGCGCTCGAATCGGTCGCGCCGGAGTATCTGGGTCGCGCCGATGCACAAAGCCGCTTCGACGCCTTCCGGGCGAAGCGCAGTCGATAGATTTGCCCGAACGGTTTCGCTTATCGGTGCGCGCCGGAATAACTGGTCAGCTGAAGATTTGCCCCCTTAATTTTTTCCCGATCGGACCCTGAATGCAAGCTACCGAACTCGATCCAACCTTGTCTCAAACACTTGAGGCGGCCGAAATCAATCCGCTCAAGCTGGTCATTGGCAATAAGCGCTATTCGTCCTGGTCGATGCGCCCCTGGCTGGTGCTGAAAGCCTTCAACATCACCTTTGAAGAAATCCGCATTGGTCTGGATCGCTCCGATACGTCGCTGCAGATTTCACGTTATTCAGCCGCTGGCCGGGTGCCGGTACTGCTCGCCAGCGAAATCGCGGTGTGGGATTCGCTGGCGATCTGTGAATATCTGGATGAACAATTCGCTGAAAAAGCCATGTGGCCGACCGATATTGCAGCGCGCGCCATGGCACGCTGCATCTGCGCTGAAATGCACAGTGGTTTTACCGGCATGCGCAGCGCCATGAGCATGAATATTGGCGCGGATTTTCGCGGCAAGGGGCATACAGTCGAAGCGCAATCCGATATCGGTCGCATTTGCGAGATATGGGAAACCTGCCTCGCGCACTTTGGCCACCATCAGTTTCTGTTCGGCGAGTTCAGTATCGCCGATGCCTATTACGCGCCGGTTGTGATGCGTTTTCAGACGTACGGTGTGTCGCTGGCTCCTGCATTGCAGGCGTACGTCGATCGCGTCATTGCACATCCGGCGGTGGCGCAATGGATCAGTGAAGCGTTGGCGGAAGCCGAGCGTCTGGACAAATACGACAGCGCCCCGCCGCCGCTGTGACTACTGTAGTCCCTACCGTGGTGAGTAATCCTGTGCAGATTTATTGTGTGGGCGGTGCGGTGCGTGATGCCTTGCTCGGGTTGCCGGTCAAGGATCGTGATTATGTCGTGGTAGGTGCGGACCCCGGGTATCTGCTGACACAGGGCTTTACGCCAGTCGGCAAGGATTTTCCGGTATTTCTACATCCGGTCACGCACGACGAATACGCGCTGGCCCGTACCGAACGCAAGACCGCGCCGGGCTATCGCGGCTTCGTGTTTCATGCCGCCGCCGACGTCACGCTGGAACAGGATCTGGCGCGCCGCGACCTGACCATCAACGCGATTGCACAGGCCGATGACGGCACCCTGACCGATCCGTTCGGTGGTCGGCAGGATCTGGCGTGCAAGGTATTTCGGCATGTCTCCGAAGCATTTGCCGAAGACCCGGTGCGGATTTTGCGCATAGCGCGATTTGCGGCCCGCTTCACCGATTTTACGGTGGCACCCGAGACTAATGCGCTGATGCAGCGCATGGTTGAGGCAGGCGAAATCGATGCGCTGGTACCTGAGCGGGTTTGGCAGGAGTTGGCGCGCGGCTTGATGGAAGCGCAACCGTCGCGCATGTTCGCCGTGCTGCGCGACTGCGGTGCGTTGCAGCGGCTGTTGCCAGAACTTGACCAACTGTGGGGCGTGCCGCAGCCGCCCGCCCACCATCCTGAAATTGACACCGGCGTGCATGTGATGATGGTGATCGATTATGCCGCTATACAAAACTTTTCATTGCCGATCCGGGTCGCCGCGCTGCTGCACGATCTCGGTAAAGGCACCACCCCCCCCGATCAGTGGCCGTCGCATCACGGCCACGAAGCGCGCAGCGTGGAACTGGTCGAAGCCGTCGCCACCCGCCTCAAAATGCCGGCGGAATGCCGTGATCTGGCGGTGATGGTGGCGCGCGATCACGGCAATGTCGGACGCGCTTTCGA
>JAYVEF010000256.1:0-2954 GCA_043748965.1 Burkholderiales bacterium | reverse complement strand
GATCCTTTGGCTTACCCGACGGCGTCGACGCATGTGAACGTTGCGCATTGAAATACGTTGTGACCACGTCACTGTTGTTCAGCAGTTTTTTGGTGCTGCTCATATTGGTCGACGGTTCGACATAAGGCACCGTATTGCCGATGGCGAAATAGGCCGAGTTAATCGCCGGGACTTCGTCATACCAAAGGTAGGTATCGTTGACATATGCACGAATCCACTGCTTTTCCAGCGTCAAGGAACCTTGTCCATCGCCATAGGGTTGCCCGCTCAATGGATTGATCGTTCCGGCCGGACGCGGGACCTCGCATAACTTTTCGACGCTCGCAGCGCTCGGAGGGGGAGCAGTATCGATAGCATCCGGCCCAGGTATTGTGGCTGGAAACGTCGTGCCGACCTGCCCGGCTGGCGCGGTGGCGCTGCTACCGCCACCTCCGCATGCAGCCAGCAACAGCGCCACACAAATCAGCAGGTAATTTTTTATCATTAATTTGGATGTCATCAGTAGAGTAAAACGTTTGTCGAAGATAAAGGTGTCAACTTTTTCGCGTGCGCGCAGATCTTTGCTCCAGGGAATTTTAACTGATTTGATGCGAACACCCGCAGCCGTATCGACGTACCGCAGTTTGCGCCGCAAGATTGACGCCAATCAATCTCTCAGTATAATTTGGCTTGGTGCAGCGCAAGTATCTTGCGCTACCGTTTAACCATATTTCTACCCGGCGCCAGTCCCGACATGCCATTTCAAACAGCGACCCCGGCACAAGCACTGATCGCCTGCCCCGAATGCGATTTGCTACAGCAAGAAGTATCGTTGCTGCCACATCGTGTCGCCTTGTGCGGACGTTGTGGTGCACAGTTGTATCGCGCCCGCGGCAAGGGTCTGGACGTAACGCTGGCATTCACGTTGGCGAGCGTGCTGTTTTTTGCGGTAGCGAATACGTTTCCGCTGGTGCGGCTCGAGGTGCAGGGCAACATAACTTCGGCCACGCTATTTGGCGCAGTGCGGGCGCTGATGGCGCAGAACCTGCTGCCGGTGGCAATGCTGGTATTCGCCACCACAATCATGGTGCCGGCGCTGGAAATGGCGGCGATGCTGTACATCCTGATTCCGATCAAACTCGGAGTTTCGGTACCGGGGGTGCCAGCGACTTTTCGTTTTGTGCAGGTGATCAGGCCTTGGGGCATGGTCGAAGTGTTCATGCTGGGTGTACTGGTCTCCGTGGTCAAACTATCGACATTCGCCAACGTGATTCCAGGTGTCGCACTATGGTCGTTCGGTACCCTGATGCTATCGCTGTCTGCAGCTGCGCATTTTTTTAATCCACGCGATATATGGCACCGGGTGTGGCTGTATGGCTGACGCGCCGACCACTGGCCTGGCAGCATCGACCGGCATGCGCCGCCCGCGCACTGCAGCTTCGCAGGGCTTGCTGTCGTGCAGCGCCTGTGGCCTCCTCTGCCGGCCTGCCCGGCATCGCAGCGATGGCGACTGCCCGCGCTGTGCGGCCCGGCTGCATTCACGCATTCCGCATAGCGTGGCGCGCACCTGGGCGTTTCTGTTGGCGGCGTGCGTGCTGTACATTCCAGCGAACCTGCTGCCCATCATGGAAACCCGCTCGCTGTTCGGCATCCAGCGAGACACTATCATGAGCGGTGTGGTGTTCCTCTGGACCTCCGGCTCCCAGGCACTCGCACTGATTGTCTTTGTCGCCAGCATTCTGGTACCGATGTTCAAGCTGCTGGCACTCACCGTGTTGACCTTATCGGTGCAACGCCGCTCGGCCCTGCATCCGCAACACCGGGCCTGGCTATATCGGGTAGTCGAAGCAATTGGCCGCTGGTCGATGCTGGACATTTATGTGGTGGCGCTGATGGTCGCACTGGTGCAGATTACAACGCTGGCGCGCATCGAAGCCGGTGGTGGCGCGGCAGCATTCGGTGCGGTGGTAGTGCTGACGATTCTTGCTTCAAAAAGTTTTGACCCACGCCTGATCTGGGATTACATCGAAAGCACTAATGACTGAACCAACCGATCTGATTGAGCAGAAAGAATTGCCGCTCGCCGTGCAGGCACCGCGCTGGCACTGGTCACCTTGGCTCATCTGGCTGATCCCGGTGGTAGCTGCCATTATCGGTGGCACGATCCTGATCCAGGCCTTGCTGTCGCGTGGTCCTACCGTGACAATTTTTTTCAAGAACGCTGAAGGTCTCGAGGCCGGCAAGACGCGCATCAAGTACAAGGAGGTCGATATCGGCACGGTGCGCCACATCGCCTTGACCGATGATCGCAAGCAAGTGATCGTGACCGCACAGCTCCTCAAATCAGCCGACGGTTTCTTGCGCAAGGACTCGCGTTTCTGGGTGGTCCGGCCGCGCGTCGGGGCTGGCGGAATTTCCGGACTGGGGACCCTGCTTTCAGGTTCGTATATCGGCGTCGATGCAGGAAAATCCGAAGAGCGACAGGAAGAATTTTCCGGACTTGACATGCCACCGTTCGTGTTGACCGGACTGGCCGGACGGCAGTTCGTGCTGCATGCCGATCAGATCGGGTCGCTCGACATCGGTGCACCGATTTATTTCCGACATATTCAGGTTGGTCAGGTAGCAGCGTATGAACTCGACGCCAACGGCGCAGGGGTCAACCTGCACGTGTTCGTGAATGCGCCTTTCGATAAATTTGTCACCACCGGCTCGCGCTTCTGGCAGGCCAGTGGGATCGAAATCAGTCTCGATGCGAGCGGCTTCCGGTTAGCGACAGAATCGGTCGCCTCGATCATTTCTGGCGGCATCAGTTTTGCCGAACCAGCCGACGCGCCACCGGCTCCGCAGGCACCCGTAAATGCAGACTTCACCTTGTATGGAAGTCACGATATGGCAATGAAGCACGCCGAAACCGTGGTGCGCAAGGTGCTGCTGTATTTCAATGAATCGGTACGCGGCCTGTCACCTGGTGC
>JAYVEF010000255.1:0-2960 GCA_043748965.1 Burkholderiales bacterium | reverse complement strand
CGGCGAGCACCGCGTTGGGATATTCCGGTCGACCGCGACTGCCGTTATACCGGCCCAGTGCCAGGTACAGGTCGCCGCGTTCCATGTCGATGTACATGCGCAGGATTGCGCAGCCAAAGCGCAGATTGGTTTGCATGTTGAACAGCTTGCGTCGGTCGCCGTCACCGATGACACGGGTCCAGAATGGCATCACCTGCATGTAACCATGCGCGCCGACCGACGACAGTGCGTACTTGCGAAACGCCGATTCCACCTGAATCAAACCCAGCACCAACGCCGGCTCCAGCCCGGCCCGATGCGACTCATACCAGACGGTTTCGAGAAACTCAAGCCGGACCTGAACATCGGGCAACTTCTTTTTCAGACGTTCCGACATTTCGCCGAGCCAGTACAAATACTGGATCCGCTCGTGAATATTGGCGTATTTGACTTTGGGGGGGCGCGAATCAGTGATCGCACGCGCCAGCGCGATGCGGACCGAATCGGCCATTGCTTCTTCTTTTTGATTACCGGCGATGGCCGTGCTGAAGTTTGCCAGCAGCAGCCACAGGAGCAAGATTCTCGCCGCCAGGTTCATTGTGGTTGTACCGAACTGATCGAGGATGCGTATCCGCGCGCGCGGCGACACATCGCCACTTTGATTGGGTGGCGCGCCGCCGCGAAAAATTTCTGCCTGCGGCGCACGCCAAGCCGACTCACGCGCGCAGACGGGTCGCAATAAATTCACGCATAGCACTGGCATCGACTGCTGTCGCAGCGCTCTCGTGCCGGCCCTGATACTCTAACTTGCCGTCCTTTAATCCCCGCTCGCCGATCACGATCCGGTGTGGCACACCGATTAGCTCCCAGTCCGCAAACATTGCACCCGGCCGCTCGCCGCGGTCATCCAGAATCACATCGACGCCGTCCGCCAGCAGATCTGCCAGCAGCGTATCGGCCGCGCTCCTGACATTCTCGCTACGGTCATAACCCATCGGGCACAGAACCACTTCAAACGGCGCGATTGCAGTTGGCCAGATGATGCCGCGCTCATCAAAATTCTGTTCGATGGCCGCGCCAAGAATGCGTGTGATGCCGATCCCGTAGCAGCCCATCTGCAGTAATTGCGGCTTGCCATTTTCATCGAGGAAGGTAGCCTTCATGTCTTCCGAGTAGCGCGTACCGAGCTGAAACACGTGACCGACTTCGATCCCGCGCTGGATCGCTAGCACGCCCTTGCCATCGGGCGAGATATCGCCTTCGACCACGTTGCGCAGATCTGCCGTGACCGGCTCCGGCAGGTCGCGGCCCCAGTTGACACCCGTGAAATGGAAGTCGGCCTGATTCGCGCCACAAATGAAATCGTGCATGTTGGCGACGCTGTGATCTGCCACTACGTGCACAGGTTTTGCGGTATCGATCGGCCCGAGATAGCCCGGAGGCGTGCCGAACCATTCGATAATTTCTGGTTCGGTGGCAAATCGGTAGCCGCCCAGGCCAGCGACTTTGGCGGCCTTGATTTCATTGAGTTCATGGTCGCCCCGCAGAAGAAGTAACCAGACCTGCTTGTCGGCCTTGACGCCGGCTTTCAGGTTTTCTTCGATTTCAACGGTCAGCACGATCGATTTGACAGTGTTGGTCAGCGGCACATTCAGCAATGCCGCGACATCTTCACACTTGGCCCTGCCGGGAGTGGCAGTGCGAGTCAGCGGCGCTGTCGCGCCAGCACGCGCGGTAGTGATTGACGCAGCTTCGGCGGCTTCCATGTTGGCAGCATAATCCGAGGTCGGACAATATACGATCGCATCTTCGCCGGTATCGGCAATCACATGGAATTCATGCGAGCCGGAGCCGCCAATGGCGCCATTGTCGGCGGCGACAGGCCGAAAGTTCAATCCGAACCGATTGAAGATCCGGATATACGCGTCATACATGATCTGATACGACTGCTGCATGCCGGCGACGTTGCGGTCGAACGAATACGCATCCTTCATGGTGAATTCGCGCCCGCGCATCAAGCCGAAGCGTGGCCGTCGCTCGTCGCGGAACTTAGTCTGCACGTGATAAAAATTGACCGGCAGCTGCCGATAGGATTTGATTTCGGTGCGGGCGATATCCGTGATCACTTCTTCGGAAGTCGGCTGAATAATGAAGTCGCGCCCGTGCCGATCCTTTACACGCATCAGTTCGGCGCCGTATTTTTGCCAGCGCCCGGTCTCTTGCCAGAGCTCGGCCGGTTGGACCACCGGCATCAGCAGTTCGACCGCGCCAGCGCGATTCATCTCTTCCTTGACGATCGCCTCGACCTTGCGGATTACCCGCAGTCCCATCGGCATATAGGTGTAAATTCCGGCGCCAAGGCGCTTGATCATCCCGGCGCGCATCATCAGTTTGTGACTGACGATTTCGGCGTCGGCGGGGGCTTCTTTCTGGGTCGAGATAAAAAAACGTGAGGCGCGCATAACGGTGAATTCTTTTTAAAAAGAGAAGGTTATAATCGACTCAATTTTAAAGGATTAGCTGGCTGATGCGCCCACTCTTTGCACAATTGATTGATGTTCGAGCCAATTTCACATCTGGTTCGGATCTGCTACGTACAGATTTACCACTAAATTTGGTACGTCAGCAAGTTGGCATGAGGACCGCCTAGTCGCAGAAAGTTTTGAGGTAATACTATGCTGGACCGTGAAGGCTTCCGCCCTAACGTCGGCATTATCTTGCTCAATACCCAGAATGAAGTCTGGTGGGGCAAGCGTGTGCGCGAACATTCGTGGCAATTTCCACAAGGTGGCATTAAGTACGGTGAAACGCCGGAACAAGCCATGTTTCGCGAACTGTACGAAGAAGTGGGATTGCAATCCCAACATGTACGGATTTTAGGCCGCACCAAAAACTGGTTGCGTTACGAGGTGCCGACGCACTGGATTAAACGTGAATGGCGCAACAGCTATAAGGGCCAAAAACAAATTTGGTTCTTGCTG
>JAYVEF010000254.1:0-2968 GCA_043748965.1 Burkholderiales bacterium | reverse complement strand
CGTCAATCCGATCCCACCCTGGCGTGATCGCGGTTGCAGGTCCGCGCAAAACCAGATTACGATGCGCCACCGAGCCGAGATAAAAATCGCTGATCCCGTCCTGCACAAATCCATGGCGCCGATAAAATGCCAGCGCGACGTTGTTTTCGGCGTTGACGCTAAGACAAATGCTACTGCTGCCTGTGCGCTGCGCCGCCACCCTTTGAACCGATCCGAGCAACGCGGTCCCGGCGCCGCTATGTAGAAAATGTGTCTGAACGTACAGCATGTCGAGTTCGGGCAGCCCCTCGGCGGTCGCGCCCACTTCAAAAACTGCCACAGCAAGTCCGATCAGACAATCTTTTTTCACTGCTACCAACACAATGACTTTCGAATCCGTAATCCGGGTCGAAAACCGTTCGGCCCCAAGCGTCGCCTGTACGTGGTGCGCCATTTCTGCCGACACGCCGCTGGTTGCATAGGTATGCAACCAGACCTGCGTGGCCAGGGCTGAGAGCGAGCCGGAATCGCTGGGGGTGGCGGGACGGATCAAAAATTGGCGTGTCATGGAGCAGTGCGTAGTGCGATAAAGGCCAAGTATCGCATCATCGAATAAAGATCCACCACGGCAGTCAACGCCAGTGTGGTCGAATTTTCACGCACAGAGGCTCGACGCGATATGAGTTTGCAAAAGCCGGTTAGGGGGCTACGAAAGGCGATGGATCATTTTCACGACAGGCGAGCGCTTTTGCCCTAAATATTGTGTACCGATTGCTCGCGTCTTATAAACTTTTAGGTGGGAGATACCGACAACTCGCGCGTAACCGGAGCATAGGGTTTTCTCCACGCAGCGGACGTAACCTGATGTTTCAGCGTAATCGCACCGACGCAGACGCGAGCAAGGATGGCTGGCAGGTGTGCTGCGAGATACGGCAAGACAGCGTGCTGGTCACCGATCACGACACGATGGAATTTGTTCGTGCTATCAAGCAGAGTCAGAAGCCGCCGATCGGCGCAGCGTATCCACTCAGTGCCGAACTCCAACGCTGGCGCGCGCAGGGGGTTCGAATCGGTCGTACATTTTCTATGTCAGCATTGGCGGCGGGCGTACCACGCGTCAATCTTTCTGCCGCGATGTACGGGCAACCGGTTTGCCGTAAAAGCGACGTGCACGGCACTGATGGTGTCAACCCGGCGGGTAATTGCAATTTCGACGTGGTGCAGCGGGATGCCAATACGCGGTTCAGCTTTCTTTCAATGAAAAACACGCCAGCCGGAACCGGAGTCAGCCTGTCATTGGCGACCGAGATGCCGCTCACCGAATCAATCACGGCGAAGCCAAAGATCGACGATTTGCTGAGTCGGCTGTGGTTTTTGAATTTGCCTGTGACAGAGCAGCGACTGAGTTCGGCGGTTGCAACTGTCGATCAAAAAAATCGCGTCAACATTGGGGCGCTATGGCGCGTGGACTTCAACTGCACCGCCGGAACGCTATGCCGGCGTCACAATACCTTCGGTATCCATCGCGCGAACCTTCGGCTGGGGAACCGTCAGCGCCAGTTTCAAGATACGTTTCCAACGCGCAGGAATTGCTTGCCTGCTGGGAAATTTTCAGGTTGCGCGAACGACCGACAGGTTCAATCCGAGTGCTACAAAAGCCCTCGGTACGCAGTTGACCTATCGCAGTTTGTTTTAATGGACGAACCGTAACTGGACCGCTAACAAGGTTCCGGCCGCCCGATCGCATATCCCTGTGCATAGTCCACCCCGATCTCGCGCAACGCGGCAATGATCGCGGGCGTTTCGACAAATTCTGCGATGGTGGTCAGACCCATCACGTGCCCGATATGGTTGATCGATTCGACCATGGCACGGTCGATCGGGTCGTCCAGCATATCTTTGACAAAGCTTCCATCGATTTTCAAAAAATCGACCGGCAGGTGTTTCAGGTAAGTGAATGAGGACATGCCGCTACCAAAATCGTCCAGCGAAAATTTGCAGCCAATGGCTTTCAGTTCACGAATCAGTGCTGCTGCCTGTGACAGATTGGCGATCGCAGCGGTTTCGGTAATCTCGAAACAGATTTCACACGGTGGCACGCCGGTTCGGCTAAATTCGGCCAGCATGAATGGCAAGAATGTATCGTCCGAAACCGACGTACCCGACAGGTTGATGGCGCAAATCGCCGGTGGCATGTCGGGCGGGTGCCGCTGTGTGTGGCTGTCGAGCGCGTGGCGGATGACCCAGCGATCCAGCAGTGGCATCAAGCCATAGCGCTCCGCAGCAGGGATGAACGCCATCGGTGGAATCAGCTGTCCGTCATCATCGAGCATGCGCAGCAGTAATTCATAGTGTGCCCCGTGGCCGCCGTGCACCAGCGCCCGCATCGGCTGGCAGTACAGTACGAAACGGTCGTGATCGAGGGCTCGCTGGATGCGCGCGATCCAGCTCATTTGCCCATGCCGGTGTACCAGTTCGGCATTCTCTTCGGTGTACACATGGACCCGATTGCGGCCCTTGTCCTTGGCTACGTAGCAGGCACTATCGGCCATCCGCAAAATGTCCGGCATGGTGACGCCGGCATTTCCGAACGTCACCAATCCGATACTGACACCGATCGGGAACACCTTGTCGAGCCAGACGAAATGGAATTCGCCGACGGCCTTGCGCAACTGATCGGCTACCCGCAGCGCTGGTACCGATCCGCAGTTTTCCAGCAACACGCCGAATTCGTCGCCGCCGAGACGTGCCAGCAGATCGGTCTTGCGCAGCTTATCGAGCAAGATCACGGTCAGCTGACGCAACAATTCGTCACCGGCTACGTGGCCGCAGGTATCGTTGACCACCTTGAACTGGTCGAGATCGAGATACAGCACTGAATGCTGACGGTGGTCGGTCTCGGCGGACGCGATCGCCAGTTCCAGACGGCGCTCGAATTCTCGCCGGTTCAGCAAACCTGTGAGCGCATCGTGCGCGGCCAGATGCGACA
>JAYVEF010000253.1:0-2980 GCA_043748965.1 Burkholderiales bacterium | reverse complement strand
CTACAGCCGCAGCAGACAGAGCCATGATCAGAACATCGCGGCGGGAGCATTGCAAGGTAAGTGCGGTCATGGATTTTTGATTGGGAAATGGGTCAGAGGATATCGATCCCCGCGAGTCCGCACGTCAGTAAGGATGCATCCTGCCGATAACGGTGTCGGGTAGAAATTGGGACGATACACCCGCACTGCCGCTGCGGTGTCACGCTGCACGGTCAAATACCATCGTCCAGTTGGTTTCCCAATCCACCCCACCATCGCCGGAAAACGCCTGCTCCCAGCGCGGTCTTTTTCCTGGTTCAGCGATCCAGGTAAACCGCACTTTGATCGGCTGCCCGTTGAGCACATCGTCTGCAAAAAACAGCCCGGTATGACCTGCAAACTTGCCGATCACGGGCGCATCCAGTTGCGTGGGATTGCGCCCGTCGAGCCACCAGATCGACCATGACGTGGTTGTGCGGCAGTAAGAACGCAAGGCAACCGCCCTCACGGTCTCGTCGGGAAACTGCAGCAGGTTGTCTTCCAGGTTACCGAAACCACCGAGTATGCCGGCAGTCGTCGACAACCCCTGGAATTGAGTCCACGTATCACAGCCGCATAGACGTCGATCGAGGCGGCGGTGCTGTACGGTCCAGTCGCCGAAAATGAAATCGAAATCGGTCGGCGCGGCAGGGTCGTTGGGTATGGTTACTATTTCAGCACCTTCCCGTCCGCATCCCGCAGCTCCACCGGCGCCAACTTCAACACCTCGAGCTGCGGCAGGATTTTGGCCTTGTCACCGACGCCGACCACCAGCAGTTTCTCGGGTTGCAGATACTTTGCCGCGGCAGCTTGCGTCTGCGCGGCCGTCACTGCGGCAAACCGTTTGGGTAACCCGGCGTAATAATCCGCACCCAGCGAATACACAAAAATATTCGCCAGCGAAGCACCGATCGCGAGATTGTTTTCAAATCTGCCGGGGAGCGACAGGATCTGCGAATTGCGGGCGTTCGACAATTCTGCCGGTCCCATTGGCGTCGCGATCATGCCGCGCACTTCTTTGAAAATTTCACTGACGGCGGGCCCCGTCACATCGGTACGGATGCTACCCGAAATCGCAAACGGTCCCGGTCCGCGGTGATAGTCGAAGCCGGAATGCGTGCCGTAGGTGTAGCCTTTTTCTTCGCGCAGATTGGTATTGATACGGCTGGTAAACAGCCCGCCGAGTGCCGCGTTCATGACTTGCAAGGCTTCAAAATCAGGCGACTTGCGCTCCGGCCCGATAGTCGTCACACGCACAGCGGTCTGGGGCGCATCCGGCTTGTCGACCAGTACCAGTTTTGCCGTAGTAGTGTGCGCCGGCACGAGCGCTTCCTGCTTTGCCAGCGTTCCCTTCCAGCTACCGAAGCGCGATTCTGCCAATGCTTTCAGTGCGTCGTGGCCGATGTCGCCCGACACCACCAGCGCAGCGTTGGCCGGTACGTAGTGCAGCTTCCAGAAATTTTCCAGATCGGCTTGGGTGGTTGCCTTGATGGCGCTTTCGGTACCAAGTTCGACCGTGCCGTACGGATGCTGTTCGCCATACAGTGCCACGGATGCGACCCGGTTGGCGACCGCTGGCGCGCTCTCGCGTTCCTGACTCAAGTCACCCAATCGGCTGGCGCGGCTGCGCTCGACTTCAGCGGCCGGAAAAGCCGGGTGCAGAACAATGTCGGCGAGAAGGTCGAGCGATTTGGCGAAGTTGCCTTTCAATGCCATTACCGATGCGATCGATGCATCGGCACTCGATTCGGTCGCCATGAAGGCACCGAGCTGCGCGACTTCGTCGGCGATCTGCGGCGCACTGCGAGTGCTGGTGCCTTCGTCGAGCATGTGCGCCGTAAAACTGGCAAGACCCGGTTTGTCGGCTGGATTGGCATCGGAGCCGCTGCGCACTACCAGTTCGGCAGCGACCAGCGGCAGTGCCGGGTTGTTGTAGTGGACCACCGTCATGCCATTGGCGAGCTGGAAAGTGTCGCCCTTGGGCAGCACGAAGGGTTTCAATGGCTGGCCTTTTGGCACCTTGCGCCGCCACGTCTCGTCCTTGTTGAGCGAAGTCACCTTGCCGGCAACGGCCTTTACTACTGGCGGCGTAGGTACTTCGGGTCCGAGCTCTTTTGTACCGGGCAGCGCGGTCACGACAACCCGTGCGCTGTTGCCGAGTTGCGCGTCGACCACACGTTTGATATCCGCCACCGTGACCTTGCGGTAGCGTTCGATGTCCTTGGCCAGATAGCCGGGGTCGCCGACATATTGGTTGTATTGATTCAATTGGTTGGCCAGACCTTCGCCACCAACTTTTTCAATCCGCGTCAACATCGCGGTTTCGATCGTGTTACGGGCACGTTCGAGCTCTTTTTGGTCGGGGCCATCGGTGCGTAATTTTTGCAGTTCGTCGTTTAATGCGGCTTCGATTTCCGCGGCGCTGTGGCCGGGACGTGCCGTCACCTGCGCAACGAACATCGAGGTCAGCGCATTTGAATTCTGCGAAACATTGACGTCCTGCGCGATCTGCTTGTCATATACCAGCGACTTGTATAGTCGACTCGATTTACCACCACCTAAAATCTGTCCGGCGAGTGATAGTTCGGCGTCGCCAGCCTGATAGGCCGGTGAAGTGAGCCAGGCCATGTAGACCCGTGGCAGCTCGACCTGATCGGTCACGGTAATCCGTTTTTCGGTAGTGATGGGTGGCGTCACGACGGTTAGTCTGGGCAGGTCCGGGCCGCGTTTGAAGCTGCCGAAATATTTAGTCACCAGCGCCTTGGTGCGCACCTTGTCGATGTCGCCGACGATCACCAGACTGGCGTTATTGGGACGATAGTAACGCGTGAAAAAGTTCTTGATGTCGCCCAGTTTGGCCGACTGGATATCGGCGTGCGAGCCGATGACACTGGCATAGTACGGATGGGTTTTCGGAAACAGCTGGTGCATCATGGCTTCTTCGACGATGCCATACGGTGTG
>JAYVEF010000252.1:0-9854 GCA_043748965.1 Burkholderiales bacterium | reverse complement strand
CGTCGGGCAGCGTGACGACCGAAAACGCATCGTCGATTTCGGTCGTGGTCACGTCGTCAATCGAAAACGCCTGCACATCCGCCACCGGCAAATCGGGTGCGGTCGGTATCGCGAAGGCCGGAAAGCCCAGCCCCTTCGGAAAATTCTCCAGCAGAAAGCGCGACAGGTGAAGTTGCTTGGCTGACGCGATGCCGCCGCAGGACAGCATCAGGCGTTGCGGCGTGGTTTGCAGTTCGTTACAGGCAGATTCCAGCGCTTTATATTCAAGGCTGTTTTTGTCCGGCTTGAACAACAACTGCAACGCCAGTTGCCGCATCGATTCCGGCAGCTGACCGGCCTTCAGCTGCGTGACGTATTCTGCCTGAATCACTGCCTGCTGCTTCTTTTTTTCAATCCCGGCCTGTGCAGCTTTCAGCGAAGCTTCCGGGGCCGCCTTGTAACGGCCCTTGCCTTTTTTATAGAAATAGATCGGCGCGGCGTGCAGACGAAACAATAGCCCGGCAGCTTCTTCAGGGCGCGGCGCATGACCGAAATATTCGGCACCAAGTTCGGCGAACCCGAACTCTTCGGTACCGGCAACTTCCCACAAAAAATCCAGATCGATCTCTTCAGCCAGCAGCCTGGCAGCGGCTATCATTTCGTGCGGCGGCGGTGCAGCAAACTGCAGCAACACGTCGCGCACTTTTACTTTACTACGCTTGCCTGACTGCATTTCAACCTGATAGGCCTCACCGGTTTGCGACATGGCGATCCCGGCTTTAAAATCGCCGGACTCTTCAAAAAATAAATTCATCGATCACTTTATTCGTTAAGGGGATTGCATGGCCACACTGGCCGAATGCAGCGGTTCGCCCGCCGTCAGGTACACCACCTGCGCCCGCAGATCGCGTTCAATCCGTGCCGCCGCCGCTTTTCCGGCAGCAAATTCTTCCGGCTGGCAGGAAAGCGAAGACCGCTCGATCGCCAGTCGCCGCGAAGCGGTCAACAGATTGTCAGAAAAACTGTACTGTGACCGGTACGTAAAGCCGGCCTGCGTTAGCGCCTGTGCTTTCGGCAACAGCAGTTTCAGTTGGCGCGGCAAGCGGATTTCATAACGATCTTCCAGCGTCCATGCCGGGCACCAATAGGGTAGCGTACGGTCGGCACGCTGATATACGGTGCGCAGATGATCAAAGCCGATCGGGCCGACCAGCAGTGGTGCAAGCGGTATTGTGCCATTGTCTGCCAGAGTCATGAAATTTTGAATTTGCACATGCATGCGTACCGTCAGTTTGTCACCTTCGGCGCTGTCCTCAAACGTCACAGCTCCGCTACCATCCATGGCTTTGGCGTCGAGCATTTCATGCACCCACTCCCGTTCTTTGTGGAGGCCGATCGACTGGCGGATTTCACGCAAAGCGATCGCCGCGGTACCGCTGGCGCTCATGCTGAACTCCCCTGTAGCGTTGCCGTCCGCATCGAGCGTCAGGCGCGTGGTGCGGACCGACGCAAACTCGGCCGGCTTCACCATCGGCGTGCGCTGGACCACAGCATCAAAGGCGGTGCGGATCACTGGCTTATCGGCATCGGAAATCGGCAGCACGCCAAACGGCGTGCTGATGCCGGCGGTGGAATCCAGATACAGGTTCAGCGACGGCACGTACGTAATGACGTGGTTGAACGCCGGGTACGCCACCGGCGGTAACGAGTACGAGGTCTTGTCGCTGTTGATCATGACGGTTGTCGAATCGATGTGCTGCGCAGCCAGCAAGGCTTCGAGCAAAACCACGTGATCCTTGCAGTCGCCGTAGCGGTTCGCCAGCACGGCACTGGCCGCATGCGGCACCCAGCCATCGCTGCCTACCCAACTGGCAACATAGCGCACGTTTTTGGCGACCCACTCGTAAAGCGCTTTGGTCTGGCCCCGTGGATCGGTCCGCCCGCGCGTAATCTCGGCTGCCAGTCGGGCGATTTCGGGCGTAATGGTCGCCATCGGTTTGGCGCGGCTTTCGTAAGCCGTGGCAAATTGCTGCCAGTCGGCGAACGTACTCACGACCAGATGCGGCGTGCTGCGAAACAAATCCACCGAACTCGGCTCCGTGGTCGAGAGTGGCAGGTTGCGCGCCTGCCAGCGATAGCTGGTACGGCCCTCGCGTTCAACCGGCGGTAGCGCATCGAGCTTGACCGCGTCGACATGCAACGCCATCGTCGACGGCAAATCGATGGTCACATCGATCGCGTCCCACGCCAGGTTGCGGGCATAACTCCCGGTCGCATAAAACTGGCCGGCGAACACAGGGACTTTTTGCGTCAACTTGTATTTGTACGACACCGCATCGCCTACTTCAAGCTGTGGAAACGTCAGCATCATGGTGCGCTGTTCGGCTTGCGAGATGCCGTACCCCGATGCCACCTGACCCTGCTGAATCTGGACTCCGGCGCTACCCAGATCGATACGGCGACCGTCTTTTTTGAGGGTGTAAGCTTCCAGCAGCTCGGCGTCTTCGGTCTTGCTGTTGTAGGAAATCGGCATCTTGCCGCTATTGACCAGCGCGACTTCGGTAAATAAGCGGTAGGAGATCTCCTGCACCAGTGTGTAGCTCGCATCGGCGTTGACGTGGTAGTCGGCCCGATACTTTAGAAACCGCAGATGGCCTTCGTCTTCGGCTAGCGCGACACTGCTTGTCAAAAGTAATACGAGTGCTAAAAAAATGTTCATTGCGTCAGTCGATCAGGCAGGTTCAGAGGAAACAAATTACTGAATCCCATCCTACGCCGCGTTCGATTGAAGCGCGAGAGCAACGATAGCTGGCAAGAAAATTTCGCTTACAAGCAACACTCCGTGCCGTCTGCGATACACGCAACGTCTTGCAAAAAAGGTTTGTTCAGTTTGTGTGCCAAGGGTTTTTTCCAGACCACGTATCAAAGGATGTCGATGCGACAAACGCGCAAATTGCAATGCCCCGCGTCGTACCAGTGGATCGCCGAACAGCGTGCTACCCAGCGATCGTTCACCCAAACTGCCGAAAAGCGGCCAGTCTGACGCGGTAGCCGACAACGGCACGCAGGTGTGCGCAAATACGACCGGCACACCGTCGCATTCAAGCACGACATCGCGTTGCTGCACCACCACGCGACGCGGTAACTGCAACACTTGCTGCTCGTCCGGCAAAATCAACCCCCCAGCCTGGCGAATTCGCCGCACCCTAAAATACCGGCTGTGCGCGATTAGCCGCGCCGTCAGTGAGCTTGGCTCGGTCAGCCACGACCGCAGCGGCGCCGACGGGTTGACAGCGTTGACGTGGCGCGACCAATGTGCCAGAGCGACGGTGGTCAATCCGGCTCCGTCTGGCGATCGCAAAACGCCAGCACCGACTCTACGTAGTCGGCAAAATCGCTGATACCGTGATCGCTGCCCGAAATGATGTGCTGGCGCGCAGCAGGATAATGCGCAACCATTTCACGCCAGTCGAGTACTTCGTCGCCGGTTGCTGCAAGCAAAAAATACCGTGCTGGCTGGGTAATCGCATCAACCGACAATGCCTGCAGTTCAGCGATGTATCCCTGCTTGAATTCAAATGGTGCGTCAGAGTGGTAAGCCGTGCTGACGCCAACGTAGCGTTGCAAGTCCCGCGGTGGCGTCACCGCTGGATTCAACAACACCGCGCTGCAGCCCGTCTGCTCGGCCAGGAAAGTTGCGTAGTAGCCGCCGAGCGATGAACCGATCAAAGTCAGCTGCGCATGATCGAGCGGCGCGATCATGCGCTGTACCAGCGAAATCGCGTCAGCGGGCGAAGCCGGCAGTTGCGGACACAGGTACTGGTCGGCCCGCCCCGATGCCTGCAGCCGATTGGCCAGCAGCTGCGCCTTGAACGATTGCGGCGCCGAGCGGAAGCCGTGCAGATAAACGATCATCGGCAACCAACCGAAAAAGTCTGCGCTGTGCTCATGCGCGAGCCGCCAGTGCATCCAGAATTTTTTGGTGGACGCCACCAAAGCCGCCATTGCTCATCACCAGAATCTGGTCGCCCGGCCGCGCTGCCATGACAATAGCCTGCACCAGTCGATCGAGATCATCGAAGGCACTGGCACGCTCACCCAACGGCGCCAGAGCCAGTGCAAGATTCCAGCCCAGCGCGGCTTTGCCGTCACCGCTGGCACCGAAACCGAAGATCAAATCGGCCTGCGTCAGACTGCCCGGCAAGGCGTCTTTCATTGCGCCCAGTTTCATGGTGTTGGAGCGTGGCTCCAGTACCGCCAGAATACGCGCAGCACCCGCCTGCTGGCGCAAGCCCGCGAGCGTGGTAGCGATAGCGGTTGGGTGGTGGGCAAAATCGTCATACAGCCGAATCCCGCCCACCTCGCCGCGCAGTTCCATGCGCCGCTTGACGTTCTGAAAACTGCCCAGCGATTCGATCGCCTGCGCCACCGGCACCCCGACGTGGCGTGCCGCCGCAATCGCCGCCAGCGCATTCATGCGGTTGTGCTCGCCACTCAGCAGCCAGCGTACCGAACCTTCGTGACGGCCGTTGAAGTGCACGGCAAAACGGCCGTCATCGGACGCGGTCAGCTGCCAGCCGGCTTCGTCGAGGACACCAAACCATTCGACCTCGCTCCAGCACCCGCGCTCGATGACCGTATGCAGCGCGGCTTCGCGGTGGTTCACGATCAGTCGACCGATGCGTGGCACGGTACGTACCAGATGATGGAACTGCGTTTCGATCGCTGCCAGATTCGCAAAAATATCGGCGTGATCGTACTCAAGATTATTTAATATCGCCGTGCGCGGACGGTAATGCACGAACTTGCTGCGCTTGTCAAAAAATGCCGTGTCGTATTCGTCGGCTTCGATGACAAAAAACGCCGATTCTGCGCCCGGACCGCTCAGTCGCGCAGAGACGCCGAAGTTCAGCGGTAGGCCACCGATCAAAAATCCCGGCTGGTATCCGGCATCGGCCAGGATCCACGCCAGCATCGACGCGGTGGTGGTTTTGCCATGGGTACCGGCTACCGCCAGCACCCAGCGATCTTTCAGTATGTGGTCTCCGATCCATTGCGGACCGGAGGTGTACGGCAAAGCACGGTCGAGAATCTCTTCCATCAGCGGATTGCCCCGCGACACCACGTTACCGATGACGAACAGATCAGGTTTCAACGCCAGTTGTTCGACGCCGAAGCCTTCTATCAACTCGATTCCCTGCTCTTGCAACTGCGTGCTCATGGGTGGGTAGACGTCGGCGTCACAGCCGGTAACGCGATGCCCAGCCTGACGCGCCAGCACGGCCAGCCCGCCCATGAAGGTGCCGCAAATACCAAGGATATGAATATGCATGAGGTGCCGCCTGAATAGAATCCGCCGATTCTACCCGAGCGAGTCGTTGCATAAAACCCCGACGCGGGCGGCGCGGTATCATCGGGGCATGGATATCAGTTACCCCCACGATGCCGAACTGTTGCGAACTGAAATCGCCACAGCGGCTGCGCGCATGATCGCCGAGGATGGCTTGGATTTCGGCAGCGCCAAACGCAAGGCGGTCAAACAAATTTTAGGCAATCGTAAAATTCGCGGCAACTTCCTGCCCGATAATGCCCAGATCGAAGCGGAAGTCCGAATTTATCACCAGCTTTTTTTTGCCGATACCCAGCCGGCACGTCTGCTCGATTTACGTCGACTGGCATTACTACTGATGCAGGAACTTGCCGCGTTTTCGCCCTATCTGGTGGGCGCCGTATTAAACGGTACCGCAGGCGACCATTCGGATCTGCATTTGCATCTGTTTGCCGAAAGCGCCAAGGATGTCGAAATCTACCTGCTCAACAAGAACGTGGATTTTGAGGTGTCTGAAATCCCCGGTAGCAAGCCGCGTAGTGATCCGATTGAAATAGCGAGTTTCATGTGGCACGGCGAGGGTGTGCATTTGACCTTGCTGCCGCTGGACGACCTGCGCGTTGGTAGCAAGACCGAGCGGGCCGACTTTCGTCACGTTCAATTGTTAGTGGAAGGTAGCAAGCCATGAAGTATTTCAGGATTTTGGGCGGTGTAGTCATTATTGCCTTCACCGCTGCCGGGATCTGGTTCGGAATCCGCCAGCACGCCGGACCGGCAGCCGAACAGGCCGCGCTGGCGGGTTTGTTCAGTCAGTCGATGCCTGACGTGGAGGGACATGTGCAACCCATGGCGCAATGGCGCGGCAAAATGCTTCTGGTCAATTTTTGGGCGACCTGGTGTCCGCCATGCGTCAAAGAAATGCCGGAGTTGTCCACCTTGCAGAAACAGAATGCCAAGTTGGGTTTGCGGATTATTGGTATCGGTGTCGATACGCCAAGCGCAATCGCTGAATTTTCGCAGAAAATGCCGGTGAGTTATCCTTTATATATTGGCGGCATGGGTGCTACGGAGATCAGCCGACAGCTGGGCAACCAGAGCGGTGGCTTGCCTTTTACCGTGTTGATCGATAGTGACGGCCAGATTGTGAAACGCTATCGCGGTCGCCTGCAGATTGACGCGGTGCAGGCTGACATTAAAGCTGCGGCCGCACCGTAGTCGGGTTTTGCTTGCCAATCCACGTGATTTGGCGGCAAAATGCGGCGATCGTCGTCAAACGGATCGGTTATTCTGATGGCACTGAAGATTTTGTTAATCAATGGTCCCAATCTGAACTTGCTCGGCACTCGCGAGCCGGAAGTGTACGGTCATACGACACTGGCGCAAATCGAAGCGGCTGCGATTTCACAAGCGCAAGCCGCAGGGGCCGCACTGGTTTGTTTTCAGAGCAATCACGAAGGTGCCCTGATCGACCGCATCCACGCTGCGCGCACCGAATCGGTCGATGCAATCGTGATCAATCCGGGGGGCCTCACCCATACGAGCGTTGCTCTAAGAGATGCGTTGAGCGCAGTCGCAATTCCTTTTATCGAAGTGCATATTTCAAATATTCACCAACGTGAAGTCTTCCGCCAGCATTCTTATTTGTCAGCAGTCGCACGCGGGGTCGTCTGCGGCTTGGGGACAGGTGGCTATCGGGCAGCGATCGATCACGCGCTGTCCGCGCTGTAGTTTTCAATTTTTGCTGAAAATCAACTTATAATCCCGCCACTCCGCAATGTGCTGACTCACTTGCGTTCCGATCCCATTACCTCTTAGCGTCACCCCATTTATCCAAGGGATTTACCATGGACCTACGAAAACTGAAAACCTTGATCGACCTGGTGGCAGAGTCGGACATCGCCGAACTGGAAGTCACCGAAGGTGAAAGCAAGGTGCGCATTGTCAAGACCGCACCGGTTCAGCACGGCCAGATGATGATGATGCAACCGCAGCAAGCCATGGCGCCTTACGCACCCCCGGTTGCCGCTGCTGTACCCGCCCCGGCGGTCGAAGAGCCGAAAGGCCACATCGTCAAATCACCGATGGTCGGCACCTTCTACCGCTGTTCTGCGCCCGGCACGCCACCGTACGTCGAGGTCGGTGCCAGCGTCAAGGAAGGCGATACCCTGTGCATTATCGAAGCGATGAAGCTGTTGAATGAGATCGATGCCGATGCCACCGGCGTCGTCACCCAGATTCTGGTCGAAAACGGCCAGCCGGTGGAATTCGGCCAGCCGCTGTTTGTGATCGCTTAAAAGCAGTTTAGCCGCGTGGCCGTGTCGGCGGTAGGCCGACACTGGTTGCTGCGCACCTTTCACGACGCCAACATATCCAAACTCCCTCGCCATGTTTGAAAAAATCCTGATTGCCAACCGCGGCGAAATCGCACTGCGCATCCAGCGTGCCTGCCGCGAAATGAATATCAAAACCGTGGTCGTGCATTCTGAAGCCGATCGCGACGCCAAATATGTCAAGCTGGCAGACGAATCAGTCTGCATCGGCCCGGCCCCTTCGTCGCTCAGTTATCTGAACATGCCGGCGATCATCAGTGCCGCCGAAGTCACCGACGCCGAAGCAATCCATCCGGGCTACGGCTTTTTGTCCGAAAACGCCGACTTTGCCGAGCGTGTCGAACAATCCGGTTTTGTCTTCATCGGCCCGCGCTCTGATTCGATCCGTCTGATGGGCGACAAGGTCTCGGCCAAGCAGGCCATGATCAAGGCCGGCGTGCCCTGCGTGCCCGGCTCCGAAGGCGCGTTACCGGACGACCCGAAAGAAATCATCCGCATCGCCCGCAAGGTCGCCTATCCGGTCATCATCAAAGCGGCCGGCGGCGGCGGCGGCCGCGGCATGCGCGTAGTGCATACCGAAGCGGCACTATTGAACGCGGTCACCATGACCAAGACCGAAGCCGGGACTGCCTTTGGCAATCCCGAGGTCTACATGGAAAAATACCTTGAAAATCCGCGCCATATCGAGATCCAGATTCTGGCCGACGATTTCAAAAATGCAGTCTGGCTGGGTGAGCGCGATTGCTCGATGCAGCGACGCCACCAGAAGGTCATCGAAGAAGCGCCGGCAATGGGCATTCCGCGCAAGGTCATCGAACGCATCGGCGACCGGTGCGCCGAAGCCTGTCGCAAGATGGGTTACCGCGGCGCCGGCACCTTTGAATTTTTGTATGAAAACGGCGAGTTTTATTTCATCGAGATGAATACCCGTGTGCAGGTCGAACATCCAGTCACTGAAATGATTACCGGCATCGACATCGTGCAGGAACAGATTCGTATCGCCGCCGGTGAGAAACTGCGCTTTCGCCAGCGTGATATCGAACTCAAAGGACACGCGATCGAATGTCGCATTAACGCCGAAGATCCATTTAAATTTACGCCGTCGCCCGGCAAGATCGTGTCATGGCACGCGCCGGGCGGACCTGGTATCCGCGTCGATTCACATGCGTACGCCGGATACTACGTACCGCCGCATTACGATTCGATGATCGGCAAGGTGATCGCGTATGGCGCCAATCGCGATCAAGCCATCAAGCGCATGCAGATCGCCCTGTCCGAAATGGTGGTCGAGGGTATCCTGACTAATATTCCGCTACATCGCGACCTTATGGTCGATGCCCGGTTTATCGAAGGCGGCACCAACATCCATTATCTGGAACAAAAACTCGCCAACAAACCAGACCTGCCGAAATCCTCGCTGGCAGATCTGTCCAAATAAGAACTGCTTATGCGCTGGACCGAAATCGTTGTTGAGGTAGCACGTGCCCATGCCGAAAGCCTGTCGGACGCCTTGATGGAGAGTGGCGCGCTGTCGGTCTCAGTCGAGGACGCCGATCTGGGCACCGCCGCTGAACAGCCGCTGTTCGGCGAACCCGGCATGCTGTCGACTCAATCGGCGTGGGAGCGCAGTCGCGTGGTGGCGCTGACCGACGCCGATACCGACGCGCGCGCACTGCTGAGCGTGGCGATTGCGCGGGCGCGACTGCCGCTCGAAGTTGCGAGCCTGACGCTGGAACTGCGCAGCGTCGAAGAACAAGACTGGGTGCGCCTGACGCAATCGCAATTTGCGCCGATCCCTATCGGTAAAAACATCTGGGTGGTGCCAAGCTGGCACGACGCGCCGGACCCCGATGGCTTGATTCTGGAGCTCGATCCCGGACTGGCGTTCGGTACCGGCAGTCATCCGACCACGCGCCTGTGCATGGAATGGCTGGAAGCGCACACGCCGGCAGTTCGAACCGTGCTCGACTACGGTTGCGGCTCGGGAATCCTGGCTCTGCTCGCCAAAAAACTGGGTGCTGCCAATGTCATCGGTGTCGATATCGATCCACAGGCGATCGAATCAGCGCAATACAACAGCACGCGCAACGACTGTCAGATCGACTATTTTTTGCCGGACGGATTCAACTGCCACCATCCCGGCCGAACCTTCGACGTGGTCGTCGCCAATATTTTGTCAGGGCCGCTCCAATTGATGGCACCGATGCTGTGCGCAC
>JAYVEF010000251.1:0-2987 GCA_043748965.1 Burkholderiales bacterium | reverse complement strand
TTGCCCACCCGTTTCATGCCGAACAGCATTACACCAAGGAAGCCCGCTTCGAGAAAAAAGGCCGTGAGCACTTCGTAGGCCATGAGTGGTCCGATAATGGGTCCTGCCTTGTCAGAAAATACTGCCCAGTTGGTACCGAATTGGTAGGACATCACAATGCCTGACACCACACCCATGGCGAATACGATTGAGAAAATTTTCAGCCAATAGCGAAACAGATCCAGGTATTCGTCCCGCCCGGTTTTTAACCAGATGCCTTCCAGTACTGCGAGATAACTGGCCAGTCCGATGGTGATGGCGGGGAACAAAAAGTGGAAGCTGACAGTAAAGGCAAACTGCAGCCGGGCCAGCAGCAGGGCATAGGGAAAGTCAGTCATTTTTGGTCTGCCGATAGACGGGGTTGCGGGTGGTCGGGATGGCTTGATGCGAGCCTGCTTTTCCAGGCCATGCATAATATTGATGACTGGCTGTTCGCTTCAAGTTCGGCGGAGCGCTGCCATTCTGCGGTGCATTGAATTTCATGATCGCCTTCCTATTCGATTGTGTCTGGCGCCGCCCTTACCTGCCTCTGGCCTGCCAGGTATTTTCGGATCCCGCGCAACGTTCGTATTCACAGGTCTTTAATCATCGGTTGGTTGCGCGACACAGCACGCCAAAGACAGAAAAAGGAAATCCACCAAAAACAAGCTGGTTAAAAATTGCACCGTCGCTGGTCCGACTGCAACCAAGGATCGGAGCCTGGTCATTTCTGGGCTGCGCAAGTCTGATCAACCCAGTCCTTCGATCGGCTGCAGCGGTTGCCATCGCAAGGTCAACGGCGGACTGGCAACGCTCCTGGCCGGGCGCCTCTGGGATCAACTAAAGTGTAGGTATGACCACCTGCAATTTCATTGATATGGATCAAAATTGCTCGGCACCGGCTGGCATTCCAGCCCACCGGAGCAACGGGAATCAACCACAGGGCCGCCTGTTCAGCGAATATTTCCTCACGGCGGCATCCTTGCCAGACAGGCCGCTTCTCAAAATCGGCTTCGGTGTCATCCCGAGCAAACTATCCCTCGAACGTGTTTGCATCACGTTTGCGTTCGGCAATCCACTGCTGGCGCTTATTGACGAACATCGCGCTGCACCGACAATGATTCGTAGCCGGACACGACGTCGAAAAGTTCCTCATCGATTGCACTCTGGCGAATACTGTGAAATTCACCGTGCAGATTCTCCAGCAATTCGTCAATATTCTTATCGGCGCGTTCCATCGCAGCCAGCCGGCTTGCGTTTTCGCTGGCAAGCGATTCGGCGCATGCACGGAATAGCGAGATGTACAGATATTCGCGGATCAGGGCGCGCAGCGTCGTGGTATCGGCCCCGATATCTGCTCGCACGCCCGTCCCCATTATTTCGGGCAAAATTTTGGAGGGCCATTCGACCTTCGCCAACGAGTGCAACCATTCCTGGTCGAGCGGCAACAGCCGTTGGCTGACCGGCTCGAACAACGCGCCCGATTGCGGACTGTTGTGGAAGACAACCAGCCGCGTCGCGTCGCCTTTGGTGCGATGCGCTTCGGTGTCAATCTGAATTTTTCCGACGAGTGGAGCGATCGCCCTGACCGAATTTGGCACGGCAAATAGTCCCCTCAACGGCAATCCGGAATCCGCAAGACGTGCATGAACCCGTTCACCGACGGCCCATACCTGCGGCTTGCCGGGCAAGGTTGCGAGTGTCTTGATCGCAAAGTCGGCCACGACATCATTGAACTGGCCGACCAACCCTTGATCGGAGCCGAAGACGATGGCGTTGATCGGATCAGTCGCAGCACTGAAATATTGCTTCTTGTCGGGGCGCGGCGAGATCGTCAGGTCACTTGCTCGCACACATGCGCCCAATCCCAGCGCCACTGTCCGGTAATAGTCGGCCAACGCCTTGACCGCTTGTTCATACTGGCCGATATTCGATGCGGCCATCGCCTTCATGGTGCGCACTACTGACTGCAGATCGCCTGCGCTGTCGATCTTGCGGCGCAAATCCGCCATGCTGTTGCTCATGGCTGATCCTTGCCCTGCGGTGCTGCTTGCTTCGGTTTGGCCTTGACGATTGCATCCACTGTCGGCTGGAACGATGCCAGCGCTGTGCGGGCGATGTCGACAATCGCCTTGCGGTCGTCGTCGCTCAATTTTTCGGCGGTCTCGAATCGCTCGCGCACTTCTTGCGGGATGCTCGCTGCAGCGTCATTGACCGCGTGCTCGGCGGCCGCCATTCGTTCCAGCGGCAGCGGATCGAACAGACCGGCGCTCAAGGCCAGCAAGGTAATAATTTGTGCCGGTACCGCCACGGGTGAGAATTCCGGCTGGTTGAGACAGGCGCGAATCCGCCGGCCATGGTCGATGATCCGGCGGCTGTCCTCATCAAGTCGCGCGCCGAAGCGGGCAAAGGTTTCCAGTTCTTCAAACTGCGCGTAGCCGAGCTTGAGATCACCGGCCACTGCGCGGTAGGTGGCGCGCTGCGCCTTGCCACCGACGCGTGACACCGATTTGCCAACATCGACTGCCGGTAGCACGCCTAGCTCGAACAACGACGGCGATAGATAAATCTGTCCGTCGGTAATCGAAATCAAATTGGTCGGAATGTAAGCCGAGATGTTCTGCGCCTCGGTCTCGATGATGGGTAATGCCGTCAGCGAGCCGCCGCCGCGTTCCTTGCTTAAATGCGTGGATCGTTCCAGCAAACGCGAATGAATATAAAAAATATCGCCGGGAAAAGCTTCGCGGCCGGGCGGTCGCCGCAGCAGCAGCGAGAGTTCGCGATAGGCACGCGCATGCTGCGTCAGGTCGTCGTACACAATCAGCACGTCGCGTCCTGCCTCCATGAAATATTCGGCGATACTGGTCGCGGCATACGGCGCGATGTAGGTCAGTCCGGGCGGATCATTGCCTTCGGTGACCACCACCACCGTGTACTCTAAAGCACCCTTTTCGCGCAGGATAGCCACC
>JAYVEF010000250.1:0-9877 GCA_043748965.1 Burkholderiales bacterium | reverse complement strand
GCGTTATTTCGCTCATATTTTTTCAAATCGTTGCAGGTCGTCGATGGTGTTGATATTACGAAATCCGGTATCGTCGGCGAAATGCACTTCGGCCACGGCGAGCGTTGCGTACCACGCATCAAACTTGCGGCCGCCGTTTTGCAAAAAGGCCGTCAGATGTGTCAACAGTGCAGTCTTCGCCAGACAAAACACCGGATGCGACTGACGCTGATCTGACGGGCCGGTGACAGCAACCGCAAGGTCGGCCGCCGCCGCTTGCATTCCCGCGTGAAGACGTTCGACCAGATCGTGCGGCACAAACGGAGAATCGCAGGGTACGGTAACCAGACAGGGAGTCTGGCAATGTGTCAGGCCGCTTTGCAGCCCGGCTAGCGGGCCTGCGAAGTCAGGCATGGTATCTGGCCACACTGCAGCACAGAACGCCGCGTAGGCCTGTAAATTCTGGTTGGCGTTGATCATCACCTGATCGACTTGCGGCGTCAGGCGCTGCAACACGTGCAGCACCATCGGCTGCCCCTTAAAGAGTTGCAGGCCCTTGTCGACGCTGCCCATGCGGGTGCCTCGTCCGCCGGCAAGAATCAATCCTGTGGTCGGCAGCATGTCAGCCCCCGATATAGGACATTTCGACCTTGCGGACGTTGCTGGCCAGATCGCTGGTATTAGCAGTGCGAACCGCCGAATAGCGGTCGCTGCGCTGCTGCCACAGGTACGCCACTGCTCCAGAAATCTCGACATCGCTATGACCGCCGCGCAGCAATCCGCGCAGGTCGTGGCCGCTGCTGGCGAACAGGCAGGTGTACAGCTTGCCCTCGGTCGATAAACGGACGCGACTGCAGGCATGGCAAAACGCCTGCGTGACACTGGAGATCACGCCGATCTCACCGCGGCCGTCCCGATAGCGCCATCGCGCGGCGGTTTCGCCTGCGTGGGTGGCTGCAAGAGATTCCAGAGCGTGCTTGTTGTCGATGCGCGCGATGATTTCGGACGAAGGCACGACATCGTCCATTTTCCAGCCGTTGGAGCTGCCGACATCCATGTATTCGATAAACCGCAGGATTGCCGGCGTATCCCTGAAGTAGCGCGCCATCGGCAAGATCTGCTGATCGTTCAAACCGCGTTTTACCACCATATTAATCTTGATAGGCGCTAGTCCTGCGGCGTGCGCAGCGTCGATCCCGCGCAGCACTCCGGCGACTGAAAAATCGACGTCGTTCATCTGCCGAAAAATCGCTTCGTCCAGCGCGTCGAGCGAGACGGTCAGACGCTGCAGACCAGCATCTTTCAGCGCACGGGCCTTTTTTGCAAGCAGTGCGCCGTTGGTGGTCAGTGTCAGATCAAGTGGTTGACCAGAGTGGGTCGGTAATTTGCGCAACATCTCGATCAGTCTTTCAAGATGCTTGCGTAGCAGCGGTTCGCCGCCGGTCAGACGGATTTTCTGAACGCCGTGATCGACGAGTATCCGCGCGATCCGCAAAATTTCCTCGAACGATAGCAGTGCGGCCTGCGGCAGAAAACGGTAGTCCTTGTCGAACACCGATTTAGGCATGCAGTAAACGCAGCGAAAGTTGCAGCGGTCAGTCACCGAAATACGCAGGTCGTGAAGTGGGCGCCCGAGCTGGTCCGACAAACTACCGGTAGCTGCAGAGAGGAGGACAGGGATCGTTGGCAGCGGAGGAGCAGAGCGCAACGCGGCGATCGGAATGAATTTTTCAGCCATGTTATTTAGTACGAATAAGATAGGCGCGGCGGCGGTCCGGTGGCGCGCAGGCCTTCAACGATACCATGCGTAGCCTGATCGCATCAGCAGGGCAAAATCTACAGATGCCATCGCGCTCTACGTCGGCGTGCCGCATAAAAAAAGGAAGCCGGAGCTCCCTCGAGTGACCTTTGCAATCGCCCGTCTGGCGTGTTGCTATACACCACCCGATAGCGCGGCCAAGCGCAATCGGGCGATGGGATCATCGTTGTGTTTCGACCTGTACCAGCGGTTCCGCGCCGACCGATGCCACCGGCTTGCGTTCACGCGGTACGCGCGGTGTTACCGGCATTTGTGCGGCTGCTTCCTGTGCCGCGCGCAATTTGGCAGGATCGGTTGCCGCGAGAGTCAGGCCAGCCGATTGCAACACAACCGTCAGATCTTCAACTTTTGGCGCAATCGCAGGCTGGGGTAGCGGCCGCGGTATCACCGGCGCTGCCTCGGCAACGACTGGCGCCGTTTGCAGAGCTGGCGCAGCCGCGCTGGTTGGTGTCACTGCAGCTATTGTCTCCTGCGGCGCCGCTGAAATAATTGGCGCTGCTGTAGCCATGGGAACCGGCGGTGTCCCGACCGATGCAGAATTAACCGACGCAGTCTCGATCGGTAGACCCCGGCTGACTGGCAATGCCTCTGCTGCCATCGCGACAGTGGCCGGTGCAGACGTCGCTGGCGCATCGGTGGAAGCGTCTTGCAATAGCGCGCCTTGCAGTTCTGCATCGATCACGGTGGGCAAGACCGCTGGCTGGTGGCTCTCGATAGTACGGCTGACTTCTTGCGGAATCAGCGGTGCCGGCATGGCCACGCTGAGCGCAGAGACGACATTCGAGGCCTGATGCTCCACAGCGGCGGTGTTGGCATGGTCGTGATCGGCTGCCGCAGCGGCAATCGCGTTCGAGGCGACCGGGATAAATGCCGGTGCCGCGCCTGAATCACGGCTCAAATCGCGACTGACCGCAACGCCGTCTTCCGAAGTCTCATCGTCCGTAGCGCCTTCGACATTCTCGCCACCTTC
Organism: Burkholderiales bacterium; assembly: GCA_043748965.1. GTDB lineage: Bacteria > Pseudomonadota > Gammaproteobacteria > Burkholderiales > Burkholderiaceae_D > Actimicrobium. The sequence continues at coordinate 7,109 of JAYVEF010000250.1, read as the reverse complement.
ACGATCACGGCGATTGCGGTTACGGCCACCGCGGCGGCGACGCCGACGCTTTTCTTCGGATTGCTCACCGGTTTCGCCATCGACTGCGATCCCTGCGAGCGTGTCGTCTTCGACCGCAGCCCCGGTTTCAGTTGCCGGTATCAGCACCACGCCTGAGGTGGATACCAATGGCAAGACGGCGTCATCCAGCTTCGGTTCGGCGACTGGGTCTTTGCGCTCTTCGCGCGGCGGGCGTGGCTGACGCTCACGTCGACCTTCGGCTGGTTCGCGGACTTCGCGTGGCTCACGCGGCTCTCGCGCTTCCTTCGGCTCACGACGGCCTTCGGGCGCTGCGTCACGTGGTTCGCGCGGTTCACGAGGTTCACGGGGTGGACGCGCGGGACGCGTTACCTGCGCTATGCCATTATCAGCGGCCAGGGCTGAGGTAACTTTGGCGCCGTCCTCACGACCGGTACCTTCGTCACGCTCGCGGTTACCGCGACCACCGCGGCTACGACCGCGCGGAGTGCGACCGTTGCGGTCGCCACGCTCATTTTTCGGTGCTTTCTCTTCGATTCGCGATACGGGCGCAAGCATCACTGGTGCCTCGGGCTTTTTGCGGAAAAAACCAAGTAATTTGCTGATGAAGCCTTCTTCCGGTGCCGCCGTCGACGCTGGCACCGTTGGCTTGACTGGTTCGGCTATCTTGCGCTCGACGATCGGTGCGGGCTGATCTGGCGTGATGGTCTTGACCATTGCTTCCTGACGCGGCCGGCCCTCTTCCTTTTGGCGCTTGCTGTAGCTGATGTCGGTTTCCGCTTCTTCGGCCATCGCATAGCTGGCCTGAATTTCCTCCAGGCGGGCATCGTCGTGCTTGATGCGCTCGAGTTTGTAGTGCGGGGTTTCAAGATGCTTGTTCGGAATCATGATGATCGAGACTCGATGACGGGTTTCGATTTTCAGAATTTCGCCGCGTTTTTCATTCAGCAAAAATGCCGCAACGTCGACCGGCGCCTGGATATGAATCGCCGCAGAATTTTCTTTCATTGCTTCTTCCTGAATGATGCGCAGGACTTGCAATGCCGACGATTCGGTGTCACGAATGTGACCTGTGCCGTTGCAACGCGGGCAGGTCACGTGGCTGCCTTCGGACAACGAAGGGCGCAGTCGCTGACGCGACAATTCCATCAGGCCAAAGCGCGAAATTTTGCCCATTTGAACGCGCGCACGATCAAAGTGCAGCGCATCTTTCAGGCGAGTTTCAACCTCACGCTGGTTCTTGGCGTTTTCCATGTCGATGAAATCGATCACGATCAAACCGCCCAGGTCGCGCAAGCGCAATTGTCGGGCAACTTCTTCGGCAGCTTCGCAATTGGTGTTGAATGCCGTAGTCTCGATATCGCTGCCACGGGTAGCGCGCGCCGAGTTCACGTCGACGGAGACGAGTGCTTCAGTGTGATCGATGACGATTGCGCCGCCAGACGGCAACGGAACGGTGCGCGAATACGCGGTTTCAATCTGATGCTCGATCTGGAAGCGTGAAAACAGTGGCACGTCGTCGCGATAGCGCTTGACCCGATGCACCATGTCGGGCATCACATGGCTCATGAATTGTTGCGCCTGCTCGTAAATATCGTCGGTGTCGATCAGGATTTCGCCGATGTCGGGCTGGAAATAATCGCGGATCGCTCGGATGACCAGCGACGATTCCTGATAGATCAAGAAGGCGCCGGTAGACGACTGGCCAGCACCTTCGATGGCACGCCAGAGCTGCATCAGGTAGTTTAAATCCCACTGCAGTTCATCGACGTTGCGGCCGATGCCGGCGGTACGGGCAATCACCGACATGCCGCCAGGCAGATCGAGTTTGTCCATGGTTTCGCGCAGTTCCTGGCGGTCTTCACCTTCGACCCGGCGAGAAACGCCGCCGCCACGCGGATTATTGGGCATCAGCACCAAATACCGTCCCGCCAGTGAAACAAACGAGGTCAACGCAGCGCCCTTGTTGCCGCGCTCTTCTTTTTCGACCTGGACCATGATTTCCTGGCCTTCGCGCAGGGCTTCCTTGATCGAGGCCGAGCGCACGTCGACGCCATCTTTAAAATAAGTTCTGGCAACTTCCTTGAAGGGGAGAAAACCGTGGCGCTCTTCGCCATAATTTATGAAGCAGGCTTCCAGCGAGGGTTCGATACGGGTAATGACGCCTTTGTAAATGTTTGATTTGCGCTGTTCGCGGCCGGTGGTTTCGATGTCGATATCGATCAGTTTCTGACCATCGACGATGGCGACGCGCAGCTCTTCTTGCTGGGTCGCGTTAAACAACATGCGTTTCATCTTAGTGTGCTCCGTTGACGACGCGGTGGTCGTCTGCAATGCCGCTCGTCATAGGCGAAAACGGCAACAATACAGGGATGTACGCGAGGCACGGAGGGACAGAAAGGAACTGCCTGGACTGCAGCGCGCCGGCATGCCGGCAATCGCTACAGCGGGGCGCTGATGAGGTTGATCGGTAAGCCGGGCGCGCACCGCACGGCGTCAGGCGTGTCGATCGAATTCATCGGATCGGGCGCAGCGTCGGCAGCGAAACAGCCAGTTCAAGCTAAACAAACCCTGAAGGTTTTTAGCAGAATCGGCAAACAGGGTTCAACATCATCAATCAGCAAGCTGCCTTTGCGCTGGCGAGCTTGCCGGATTTATCCGTAATTTCCAACTACTCGTGTCAACGTTTCTGCGCGCTGCCCGATGACATCAACGGTGCGACCTTGACTCGCGCAGGAACGATGCGTACACATCTTTTCCATCGAATTTGCGAATTTGGCGAGGCCGATGGAGACGCCCCTGTGTAGAATGTGTTTTCTTATTCTTACACCAGCTGTGGTTTTGTAACCACCGCGAAACAATTATATATTCAAAATGAAGGACTTAGCGAGATTATCTAGGAAGACGGTTGAAACTGTGCCGGCGTCCCGGTCGTCACAAGTCCCTCCCCAAGTTCAACTCATCACTATTACCGATGAAGAGTCGGGCCAGCGGATCGACAATTACCTGCTGCGTATCTGCAAGGGCGTGCCGAAAAGCCATATCTATCGCGTGCTGCGCTCTGGGGAAGTGCGCGTCAACAAAGGGCGCATCGACCAGACCTACCGGTTGCTGGCTGGCGACGTGGTGCGTGTGCCGCCCGTGCGAGTGTCCGAAAAGGTCGAATCGACAGCGCCCGGTGCCGAATTTGCCGTTTTGTTCGAAGACAGCCATTTGCTGATCATCAACAAGCCAGCCGGGGTGGCGGTGCATGGTGGCTCCGGAATCAGCTATGGCGTTATCGAACAGTTGCGCGCCTCACGCCCGGATGCCAAATTTTTGGAACTGGTGCACCGCCTGGATCGTGACACCTCCGGGATTCTGTTGCTTGCCAAAAAACGCTCGGCGCTGACCAATCTGCATGAACAGATTCGCGATGGCGAGCCCGACAAGCGGTATCTGGTGCTAGTGCAGGGCGAATGGCAAAACGCTCGCCAGCACATTCGGCTGCCTCTGTTCAAATACAATGCGCCCGATGGCGAGCGGCGGGTGCGCGTGCAGGCCGATGGACTGGCATCCCACACGGTGGTTACGCTGCTACGGCGCTATGGCAGTTTTGCCCTGCTCGAAGCCGAACTCAAAACCGGGCGCACCCATCAGATTAGGGTGCATCTGGCGTCGAGCGGATTTGCGATTGCGGGTGATGACAAATACGGCGACTTTAACTTGAACCGGGTTTTGCAAAAGGCAGATGGCAATCGGATTGCACTGAAACGGATGTTCTTGCATGCCCACCAGATCACCTTCGTGCATCCCGACACCGGCCAGGCGATGACTCTGAACGCGCCACTACCTGGGGAATGCCTGCGCTTTCTGGAAAGCCTGCCGCAGTCGGGCGAAAACAACCGTCCGTCGCCTCGCGTTCAATAATCATTCACAATTTAGCGAAGGAGTCGGCGGCCATGCTGCCGAACAATATGGCGCGACGTCAATTTGATTTAATCGTGTTCGACTGGGACGGCACCCTGATGGACAGCACTTCGACGATCGTCAAGTGCATTCAGGAATCAGCCCGGGATTTGGGCTTGCCGGTTCCCGACAAGCGGGCTGCGTCGTATGTCATCGGGCTGGGGCTTCAGGACGCCATGGAGGCAGCCATGCCCGATATCGACCCGAAGTACTACCCTAAAATGGTCGAACGCTACCGCCATCACTACCTGGCCAAGGACAATGATCTGACCTTGTTCGATGGGGTTCACGCGATGCTCAGCGAACTCTCGCAGGCCGGCTATTTTCTGGCGGTTGCTACCGGCAAAAGCCGGGTGGGTTTGAATCGTGCGATGAACGCTGCCAAATTATTGTCGGTGTTCGATGCGACTCGTTGTGCCGACGAAACTTTTTCGAAACCAAATCCGGCAATGCTGCAGGAGCTCACGCGTGAACTCGGGCAGGATATCAAGCGCACCGTGATGATCGGCGACACCACGCACGACCTCCAAATGGCGCGCAACGCGGGTGCGGCAGCGGTGGCGGTCCATTACGGTGCGCATACACCGGCAGAACTGGCGATACTGAAACCGATGTTTGCTGCCAATTCGGTGGCCGAGTTGCACGGCTGGCTCACTGAGAACGCCTAAATAATGGATCAAACTGGATGGATTCCGGTTTGCGCAGCCGATGTGTTGCTCGACCAGGGTAAAGGCCTCCGTTTTCCGTTGAGTGCCGGCGGACATGTCGGAACCGGTTTCGTGGTGCGCTTCAAGGGCAAGGTGTTTGCCTATCTGAATCGCTGCGCGCATGTGCCCATCGAACTCGATTGGGCCGAAGGCGAATTTTTTGAATCGAGCGGTTTGTATCTGATGTGTTCCACCCACGGGGCAATTTATGCACCAGAAAGTGGCCGCTGCGAAGGTGGTCCGTGCCGTGGTGGAAAGTTACGACAAATCGCCGTCACCGAAGTCGATAATCAGGTATTCTGGCGCCCCGACGACTACGTCACTGCGCCGGTAAAACCCGCAGCGGCAACCGAAGAGTAATAATGACCACCGACGCTCAGTATCCTGACTCCGCTGCAACCCCACCGCCAGCGGTTAATGCCAGCAAGCGCCCCAAAGACGGTTGGGAATATGAAATCATTGAAAAGCTGGCCTTCGCTGCTTTGGCGGAGCAACGTGCGCGCCGAAGATGGGGGATTTTTTTCCGGTTCACCACCCTGGCACTCATCGTGCTGGCGATCGGAATATTTCTTTTCGTCAATGTTTCCGACGCCGACATTTCGTCGCGCCACACTGCTTTGATTGAAATCGACGGCACCATCGAAGCCGGTGGCGGCAGCGGTGCGGCCGACTCGGTTATTCCAGCCTTGAACAAAGCGTTTTCGGATAGAGAGGCGGTAGGCATTGTCTTGCGCATCAACAGTCCCGGCGGAAGTCCGGTACAGGCCAGCATGATTAATGACGAAATCGTCCGGCTGCACAAGCTCCATCCGAAAAAGCCGCTGTACGTGGTGGTCGACGAAATGTGTGCATCGGGTGGGTATTACATTGCGGTGGCGGCGGACAAAATTTTTGTCAACAAGGCCAGTATCGTCGGATCGATTGGCGTGCTGATGGACGGTTTTGGTTTCACAGGTTTGATGGAAAAAGTCGGCGTCGAACGTCGTCTGCAGACCGCCGGCGCCAATAAAGGGTTCATGGACCCGTTCAGTCCACAAAACGACAAACAAAAAGCCTACGCGCAGACCATGCTCGACGAAATTCATCAACAATTCATCGATGTGGTGCGCAGGGGCCGCGGCAGCCGTTTAAAAGAAACACCCGATATGTTTTCAGGTTTGTTCTGGACAGGCGTCAAGGCGGTCGAGATGGGACTGGCAGATGGATTCGGCACGGTCGAAAGCGTGGCCCGTGATGAATTCAAGGCCGAAGACGTGGTCGACTATACTCAGCACGAGGGGTTGCCGGAGCGCGTTCTGAAAAAATTTGGCGCGGCGATGGGGGCGGGTGCGGCGAAGTCGGCAATGTCGTCGGTCGGGTCGCGCATTCGCTAGTCGACTGATTTGCGTGGATGCGTGCCACTTTAGTCGCGAGGACCGCGCACCACTGCGAGCCTCAATTCCAACACACCCAATATCCGGTGCATCGTCTGCACGTTGCCTTCGCTCTTTCCCTGTTCGCTATACTGTCGCGTGCTAAATGCGACGCCCGATAGCGCTGATAATTCTGCAGCAGTGAGTCGCATGGTTTTTTTGCGATGGCGAATCGACTTCGGGGGTGACCATGCGGGATGGAAGAGGACTTCTTCGACGGCCAGCCTGCGCAGAGCCAGTTAATGCGGCAGGGGCAAGATGTCGTAGTGTTTGTCCGCGCTAGTGCTCTCAGCCCAGCGAGTGCAATTACTGCACCTGAGCCAAAATGTCTCCACGCAAATGATCCAGCAGGTCCGGCGCTTGCCCCGCCGCGATGCCGTTTTCGGCGGACTCGGTTAGCGGGGCAGTCATCTGCCGCAACCCGGCGACCAATATCGCGCGTTGCAGCGAACGACGTTTTCGGTCAGGCTACAGATCGATCGCAGGAATAAAATTTTTGTCGCACACAGTTTGCAATACATTTCCCTAATCAGGCTGGCGGTTGTCGTTATGGTCTCAGCGGGTGCGGCGTGCGACGTCGTTAGGGTACCAGTACATCGGCGCAAAATCGTAGAGTGGAGTCAACCGGATGTGACCGTTAAAATCCCTTTGCAGTACGGTATTGCGCGCGTGGTTGTCCATGTTGTCGAGGACAATGTTGGCTGCATCCCGGCGAGCGTACTCGATCATCCCGGCCTGGGGGGCTGCGCAGCGCTGCAGGTCAGAGGCGCAAAGCTTTCCTGGGCAAGTCGGACGACCGCATTGCGCTCGACGATGCGGTGAACACGTGGAACGCACAAGGCGCGTTGCCGCAAGCGCGGCGTCCCGTGTACGCGCAGTCCCAGCAGACCTGCGAGGGCCACCACCGTGCGCGCCAAGCCAGTCTGCCGCCGCTTCGGTTGACGGCGATAGATCGATACGGCGTAGAAGTTCTTTGCGACCAAAATCCTGTGAATGCAAACCGATCAAAAACACGGGCCAGTGC
>JAYVEF010000249.1:0-2998 GCA_043748965.1 Burkholderiales bacterium | reverse complement strand
CCAGCTCGCCCTCGGCCGAGCGTGCCGTGCCAGTTATGCCGGGTACCGCGAGCGCTGTGAGCGGCTTGATGACCATTTCGGCGGTACCTTCGACTTTTTCGACCGCGAGGATGTACGGGTTTGGTGCAGCGATTACAATGCCGACGCGTTCGGTACCCGGGTCGTAACCCAGAATGGCGGCGAGCGAGCGTACCGGCAATGGCCGTCCCTGATCGCGCAGTACCGGGGCGCCGCCGACCTCCATGTAAGTCTCCGGTAATTCGACAACACGTTGCACGACTGCCATTGGCATCGCCAGCGCCGCGCCAGCAGTGCGCACCAGCATGGTCGGCACGATCGATAGTTCGATCGGCAAGCGGATCGAAAACCGGGTACCGGCACCGAGCGTCGAGGTGATGCTGATCGCACCGCGATGTTTTTCGACCGCAGTTTTCACCACGTCCATCCCGACACCGCGACCCGACACGCTGGAGGCGATGTCCTTGGTCGAAAATCCCGGCAGAAAAACCAGCAGGTAGGCTTCTTCGCTGGTTTGTGCGGCGGTCTCGGCAATCAGGCCTTTCTTGATCGCCTTGTTGCGTAATTCGGCGGCGTTCAGGCCTTTGCCGTCGTCACCCAGCACGATCATCACGCTGTTGGCCTCCTGCCAGGCCTTGAGTGAAATAATCGCTTTGGCAGGCTTACCCAGCGCAGCGCGATCGGCAGCGCTCTCGATGCCATGATCCAGTGCATTGCGCAGCATGTGCACCAGCGGATCGTACAGACTATCGACCACGACCCGATCAACCTCGGTTTCGGCACCTTCGATCACCAACTCCACGTCCTTGCCAAGGTCCTTCGCAAGCTCACGTACCAGCCGCGGGAATTTTTGAAATAGTCGTCCGACTGGCTGCATACGGGTCGATAGCGTGGCGCGTTGCAGCTCGGTTGAATAGCGTGATGCCCGGTTCAAGGTTTCGGTCAGGCTCACCATCAGCGCCGCAGCTGAGTCTTCAAATTTGAACTGCTGTAATCGCTCCAGCAGCACGCTGGCCTGGTTGGCTGCTTGCACCGATTCACCGGCGACTTCGAGCAGTGCATCGAGTTTGACGGCATCGACGCGAATGCTGTCTTCCTTGACGGGTGCTGAAAGTACCCGTTCCGCAGGGTTGGCTGCTGGCGCTCGCAAGCTGGTGACCGCAGCAGGTACGGAGACGCTAGCGGCTACAGACGTCGTGGTGGTGTGCGCTGGCTTTGAAGTCGGTGCTGCAATGGTTACGGGGTCCACAAATGCCGGGGTTGCCGCACCCGCGCCCGGCACGACCGCGTGATACAGCGTTACCCAGTCGAGCGCGCCGCCGGCACCTATGGTGATCGAAGCACCCTGCGGTGTTGCCGGCAACGCCATTGATACAGCCGGCAGCAGCGCAGCCACCGGGTTGCCCTCGATCGCATGCTTCAGGATTTCTTCAAGTTCGGAAGGCATTGCGGAGAGCTGCTCAGGGCGCGCTCCGTTAGCTAATTCGGTGAGCTGATCGGCAACAAAGCCACTCGCGCGCAATGCCGCCTCGATGGCCAGCGGTGTTAGCGGCGCAGCGCCAGTGCGCAGTGCATCAAACAGATTTTCGGTCAAATGACAGGCTGATACCATCGCGGGTAAACTCATGAAACCCGCACCGCCCTTGATCGTATGAAACGAGCGGAACACAGCGTTAAGCGTTTCCTTGTCATTCGGACGCCGTTCCAGTTTCAGCAGTAGTTCTTCGACGTTGGTGGCTAGCTCCATAGCTTCCACCACGAAGTCCTTCAGCATGTCTTCCATCAGAAACCGAGCCCATCGAGCAAACTGTCGACATCATCTTGCTCCATCGCGATACCGACCGCTGTGGGACCTTGCATCAGATCGGCCTGCTGATCGCTATCCTCTTTTCTGCGCAGCGCCGGCGGCGCATTATCGCGGAGCAGCTGGGCCAGTTCGACCTCGACTTTTTGCGTGATGACGACGATTTTTTTTATTAGCTGGCCTGTAATATCCTGGAAGTCCTGCGCCATCATGATTTCCAGCAAACGGGCTTTTTCGGTTTCGGTATTTTCAAGCACGATGCCGGCAAAATGCCGCGAATCTGCCGCCAGCACTTTGAACTCGTCGATGCTCAACGTGCCGTCATACAGCTGGCTCCAGCGGCTTTCCATTTCGCGTGCTTTTTTCGTCAGCGCATCCTGCGCCGGCATGCCTTCATCGATCGTATTGAGTACCTTGTTGGCGGCCTGCTCTGTCAGCGTGGCGATATATTCAAGTCGATCTTGCGCGTCGGTGATCTGCGACGTGGCGTCACTGATGGTGCGGTCGTAACCCAGTTCGCGCAATGAGTCGTGCAATAGTCGGACAATCCCGCCGAGGCGCTCGAACATCGGTTTGTCAGCAATCGGAAGGCCCTCCTGCGGCGCGATGCCGAGGTGGTCGTGTGGCGGCGTGCCAGGCGCAGCCGCTGCAGCGATGGTGGCAATGCGTTCTGCTGCGACTTCCTCGAACAGCGCGTCGAAATCATCTGACATAACCCGGCGTCCTTTAATGTTGATCTGGCTAGCACCGGCAGCGCGACGTATCAGGCTCACGCGGCTGCGATGATTGAGTTAATACAGGTGGCGCGACGTTTCGACGAGTCGTTACCGATGCCGCCACCTGCGCTTTAATAATACCTAAATTTCCGTCGGTTAAAAATGCAATCCGCATGGATTTCGATTCGATCAATCAGGGTGCGCGCTTTTTTCCACAAGGTGTTTTCAAAACGATCACACGTCATTGCCGCTGTGCCGAATCAGTGTCCGCACCGGGCGGACCCGAGCGCAGACCGGACGCGCAGATTGCGCTGCCTGGGCCAAACGACTACACTTGCCGAGTTTTGGTGCCCGCGCGCCCGCTCCGGCGCGCAGTTAAACGGGAAACACGCGTTCTGGCCTGATCTGAACTGGCGTGTGCTGCCCCCGCAACGGTATACAAGCGTGTCGCTACGGCGGT
>JAYVEF010000248.1:0-9917 GCA_043748965.1 Burkholderiales bacterium | reverse complement strand
GCAAGATTGCCGAAAGGCGCCTACCTGATCAACGTTGCGCGCGGTGCCCATGTGGTCGAACGTGATCTGCTCGATCTGATCGAAGAGGCCCATCTGGCTGGCGCGACGCTGGATGTATTTGATCACGAACCATTACCCTCCGACCACCCCTACTGGCGCGAGCCGCGCATCTGCGTCACGCCGCATATTGCAGCCCTGACCTTGCGCGGTGACAGCGTGCGGCAGATCGCTACCAAACTGAAACTGATGGAACGCGGCCAGCCGATTGCCGGACTGGTCGATCGTCTGAAAGGATACTGAGATGACCCTGCCGAGCCGCGTAAAAATGGTGGAAGTCGGGCCCCGTGATGGCCTGCAAAACGAGGCACAGGTCATTCCCGCCGGTATCAAGGTCGCGCTGATCGATCGCTTGACCCAGGCCGGGTTTGCCAATATCGAAGCGGCGTCCTTCGTGTCGCCGAAGTGGGTGCCGCAAATGGCCACCTCGGCCGCGGTGATGTCGCAGATCACACGTCGCGCCGGCGTGGTTTATTCGACTCTGACGCCAAATATGCAAGGCTTCGAGGCAGCGGTACTGGCGCGTGCCGATGAGGTGGTAATCTTTGGATCGGCGTCGGAAGCGTTTTCGCAAAAAAATATCAACTGTTCGATTGCCGAATCGATCGAACGGTTTCGGCCGGTGGCGGCAGCAGCGAAATCACAGGGGATCCGACTGCGGGGCAGCATCAGCTGCACCATGGGTTGCCCCTATCAGGGTGTGGTGTCGCTCGATAGCGTGGCCGATGTGGTGGCGCGGATGGCGGCACTCGGCTGCGACGAAATCGATATCGCCGACACCATCGGTGTGGGCACGCCGCATCAGGTGCAGGCGGTGATGCAGCGGGCGGCGCAGGATTTTCCGCTAGCGCAATTGTCCGGTCATTTTCATGATACCTACGGGCAGGCGCTGGCAAATATCTATGCCAGCCTGGAAGTCGGCATAGCGATATTTCATGCGTCGGTAGCGGGCTTGGGGGGGTGTCCGTATGCCAAAGGCGCGACCGGCAATGTGGCCACCGAGGACGTACTGTATCTGTTGCACGGTCTGGGTATCGAGACTGGCATCGATCTGGATGCGGTGGTCGATGCCGGGCAATTTATTTCGACACACCTGGGCCGCAAGGCGGTTAGTCGGGCCGGTAACGCGATTGCGGCGCGCCGGCTGGCGCAGTGACCAGCACAGTACGCAGCGCGTCCCACGATCCAACTAGCGGCCTGTGCGCCACCGGGCGCGATCGATGTTGGCGTGGCGCGGCTAGCAGCGGTAGCGTCGGCCGGTTCGCGAGCCGATCACGTCGATCGTGCACCGATCGAGCACCGACGTCACGCCGATGTCACCGGCGAGTCATCGCTCCGTAACATAAACTCGCTACAGTCGCGGCCATCCAAATTCTTATTGAGATGACCATGACTCGCCACTTGAACTGCCTGCCGTTTGTTGCGCTTGCTAGCGCGTTTGCCCTGTCGAGTTGCGGCGGCAGTAACGCCCGCCTTGCCGATACGCCGGTGCCCGTCCAGGCCGCCGTCATCGCCAGCGGGACTAGCGCCAACCTGACGATTCTGGAAACCACGGACCTACATACGAACGTGCGCAGTTTTGATTATTTTAAACTGGTGGAGAACAAAGGTATCGGTTTCGAACGTACCGCGACCTTGATCAAGGCAGCACGTGCCGAGAGTGCCAACACATTGCTGTTCGATAATGGCGACACGATTCAGGGCACCGCGCTGTCGGACTATCAGGCCCAAGTAAGCCCGGTCACCTGCGACCAGACGCTGGCGATCTACAAGGTCATGAACGCTGCAGGCTATGACGCCGCCGGTATCGGCAACCATGAATTCAATTACGGCTTGCCGTATCTGGCGCAGGTCACCGGTAGCAAATTCAACGTCAATGCGATGCCTGCGGTGGCTGATCAGAAGACCTGCGCGGGACCGAATTTTCCGCAGGTGCTGGCGAATATCTTAAGCACCAAGGATGGCGCCCCGATCTTCAAGCCATACGTGATACTCGATCGCAAAATGTCGGCCACCGGCCCGGACGGCAAGGCCATCGACGTGATGGTCAAAGTCGGTGTGATCGGCTTTACGCCACCGACCATTCTGAGCTGGGACAAGCGCTGGCTAGATGGCAATGTGAGTACCGATGGCATCAAGGAACTTGCCACTCGCTACGTGCCGGAGATGCGTGCCAAGGGCGCCGATCTGGTGGTTGCGATCTCGCACGGCGGGCTGGACAATTCGTCTTATCTGCCGTCGATGGAAAACGCCAACTGGCATCTGTCGCAGGTGCCCGGCATCGACGCGATGCTGATCGGCCATTCGCACCAGATTTTTCCGAATGCAACCAGTACTGTCGCGCAGTTCAATCTGCCCGGTGTCGACAAGGCGGCCGGATTGGTCAATGGCGTGCCGACCGTAATGGCAAATTTTTGGGGCCAGCATCTGGGCGTCATCAAATTGCAGATGGCGTTTGACGGTAAGGCCTGGGTGGTCGACAAAACCAAAACCACAGTGGAAACACGATCGATCAAAAAATCCGACGGGACCTTCGTCGACCCCGATCCGAGCATTGCCGCTGCAATTGAGCCGGAACACCAGGCCACGATCGCTTACGTGAAGACGCCGGTGGGGACTACCGACTTCGAACTGTCGAGCTACTTTGCCGATGTCGGCGATGTCTCGGCGATTCAGGTCGTGAATCAGGCGCAGGCGGCGTATGTCGGTGCCTACATCAAGGCCAATCTGCCGCAATACGCGGCGTTGCCGGTGCTGTCGGTAAGCGCACCGTTCAAAAGCGGTTTTGCCGGTGGTACCGACTTTACCGATGTCCAGTCCGGCAATGTGGCGATCAACAACGCTGCCGATCTGTATCTGTATCCGAACACGATTTATGCAGTCAAGGTGACCGGTACGGATATTCGCAACTGGCTCGAAACCGCTGCAAAACGATTCAACAAAATCGACCCGGCGATCACTGCTGCGCAGCCGCTGGTCAGTGGCTTTCCAGGTTACAACTTCGACATGTTCACTACGCCGGACATTCATTATGAAATCGACGTGACCCAGGACGTCGGCGCCCGCATCAAAAATTTGACTTACCTCGGCGCATCAATCTCGAGCACCCAAGAGTTTGTCATCGCGACCAATAACTACCGCGCCAGCGGGGGCGGAAATTTCCCCGGGATCGACGGTACCAAAACGATTTACGCCTCCCCCGACACCAATCGTGATGTACTCATCGCCTACATCAAAGCCAAGAAAAATCTGGCTTTGCTGACCAACGGCAGCAGCAGGAGTTGGGTATTTACGAAAGTTGCCACGGCCGGAGCGGTCACCCTCAAATCGGCACCGGGCAAGTTGACGCTGGCGCAGATCGCCGGCATTAATAATCTGTCGGTGCTGGCAGTCGACGATGGCTCCGGCAAGCAGTTGTCGGTGTATCAGATTGATCTGAGCAAGTGATGCGCTGGCTGCGCCGACATCGGGGGGCAGTCACGCTGCTGCTGTGTCTGACGTTCGGCAGCACGCTATTGCTTCAGCTCGGCAGCGCGCGGATGCAACCTGCCGAGATCGACCGGCTACGACTACGCGCAGACGGGGCGCAGGGTGGTGTCGCGTTGGCGCGCCTGCGAAAGGCGGCGGAGCGTGGCAACATCGACGCACAGCGCGCCACCGCCAGCGTGCTGCTGGCCCGCGCCGATGCAATCAGCATCCACCAAGGTTTGCATTTTGCCGAAACTGCGGCACTGCGCGGCGACCGCGCAGCTCAGTATCTGCTCGGTAAGGCGCTGTTCGAAGGTACTACGGTACAGCGCGTCGATCGCACGCAAGCCCGCCTCTGGCTCCAGAAATCAGCAGCACAGGACCATCCGCAGGCGGCCTATTTGCTGGGCCTGATGTACAAGAATGGCTATGGCGTGGTGGTGGATCAGGTAGTTGCCAACGGCTGGTTCGCACGCGCCGTTGTGCTCGGTAATCCGGACGCGATGTTCATGCTGGGGAACGCCTATCTGGAGGGAGTCGGGGTGGCGCAGGATCAAGCGCATGCCTTGCGGCTGTATCGAGCGGCGGCTGCGCTGGAACAGCCCTTGGCGGCGCAGATGCTGGGATATGCGTTGCGGGACGGGGCGCTTGGTCTGGCTGCGGACCCGGAGCAGTCGCGGGAGATGATGGTTGAGGTTGAGCATGCGTTACATCATCCTCGGGCGGTGCTCTAAGAGGGACGCCCAGCGCTACTGTCAACATCAACTTCACAGGTTTGGCGTTACTGGCGACGGCTAATTCGATGAGTTTATCGCTCCGTCGGGAGTCAGCCGCCGGTGGCGGCCAGGGCGTCCCGCCGAATTCTCAACCGCACCACGTCCCCCTCAAAAGAATCCGCAAAACACCCCCGCGCCGCACCCTCTGTATGATAAGGGTTTCACCCATCACATACCTCCGCCATGGAAACCCTGCACGCTTCGCGCTCCCTCATCCACACCCGTCTAGCCGCACTGCGGGCCGCCATGGTCCAGCGACAGTTGGCGGCTTACATAGTGCCATCGGCCGACCCGCACTTGTCAGAGTACCTGCCAGAACGCTGGAAAGGGCGCGAATGGCTGTCCGGTTTTACCGGGTCGGTGGGAACCCTGATCGTGACGACGGATTTCGCTGGGCTGTGGGCCGACAGCCGGTACTGGTCGCAAGCAGAAGCCGAGCTGGCCGGCACCGGCATCGCTCTAATGAAGATCCCGGCTGGTAACAGCATGCAGCACGTCGATTGGCTGGCACAGCATCTGCAGCCCGGCCAAAGCGCGGGTGCCGATGGCGCGGTGCTTGGGTTAAACGCCGCCCGGCTGCTCGACACTGCATTGCGTGCCCGTGGCGCGACGTTGCGAACCGAGTTCGACCTGTTCGAACAAATCTGGAGCGATCGTCCATCGCTGCCGACGCCACCTGTCTTTGAACACCTGCCCCCGCACGCCACCAAATCGCGCGCTGCCAAGTTGGTCGACCTGCGCGTCGCCATGCAGGCGGGAGGCGCCGATTGGCATTTCGTATCGACGCTCGATGACATTGGCTACCTGTTTAACCTGCGCGGTGCCGATGTGAATTACAACCCGATTTTTGTCGCGCATGCGCTGATCGGAATGCAGCACGCGACGATTTTTGTCGCAGCCGGGAAAGTGCCGGCTGCGGTGATGACCGCACTAAAAGTCGATGGCGTGGATATCGCGCCCTATGCCAATGCCGCCAGTGCAGTGGCAGCACTTCCGGCCGATGCCGTATTGTTGCTCGACCCGCGTCGGATCACGCTGGGCTCGCGCCAGTCGGTACCGGCAACCGTGCGGGTGGTCGAAGCCATCAATCCGACCACTTTCGCCAAGTCGCGCAAGAGCGAGGCCGAGGCTGACCACGTTCGCCACGCCATGGAGCAGGATGGTGCGGCGCTGTGTGAATTTTTTGCATGGCTGGAGCAGACTTTGGCGTCCGGCAGCGCGACCGTCACCGAGTTGACCATCGACGAGCACATTACGGCAGCGCGGGCACGGCGTGCGGGCTTCGTTTGCCCAAGTTTCGGTACCATCGCAGGGTTCAACAGCAACGGCGCGATGCCCCACTATCACGCGACCATTGCATCGCACGCCACGATCGAAGGTGATGGTTTGCTGTTGATCGATTCCGGCGGCCAGTACCTCGGGGGCACCACCGACATCACGCGCGTGGTACCGATCGGACAACCGTCGGCTGCCCAGAAACGTGACTTCACACTGGTGTTGAAAGGCATGCTGGCTTTGTCAGCGACACAGTTCCCACTTGGCACGAAGTCGCCGATGCTGGACGCGATTGCGCGGGCGCCGATCTGGGCTGCCGGCATCGATTACGGCCATGGCACCGGGCATGGCGTCGGCTATTTCATGAACGTTCATGAAGGTCCGCAGGTGATCGCCGCATCTGCCATGCCCGAGTCCCACACTGCGATGGAGCCGGGCATGATTACCTCGATCGAACCAGGAATTTACCGTCCGGGCAAGTGGGGCATCCGGATCGAAAATCTGGTTCTCAACGTGCCGGCGATGACAACCGAGTTCGGCGAATACCTGCGCTTCGAAACTCTGACATTGTGCCCGATCGATACACGCTGTCTCGACTTGGTTTTGCTGCGCACGGACGAGCGTGATTGGCTCAACGCCTACCACGCCACAGTACGCGCGCGCTTGCTGCCGCATGTCAGCGGGGACGCGCGTACCTGGCTGGAGACCCGCACCCAGCCAGTCTGAGCGGCACCACCCGGCGGGCGAACATCGCCCAGCGCGCAAGTCGCCGGTGATCGGCGTTGCTGCATAAATCGAAAATCGGGAAAAAAGGTTTTGTTTTTCTGAAATATCAACCGATTTTCACCGAAACCGGCATCCCCAATCGGGTCATTCGATTGAGCGCGGACACACCGAGCCAGGCTTCCACTTTTTGCCGTGGCAATGTCCGCGCCAACAGGGGGAGTTCTTCGCGACGACATCAACCTAAACTCGACGATTATCCGGCTCCCGTCGGGATCAGTTTGACGTTTTGACGGGTCGCGAGTCAGTCGACGCCGGTGAAGGCCTTCGTGATTGTCTGGCATACGCATAGCCAGACGGCTTGAGAATCGAACTGCTCCGCAGTCGTTTCCATTCCTGAAGCAGCGGGCTGACACGCGTGAGTATCGCGCGTGCTTTTGTATTCTTGCCGTGCCTTGGCGTGATCTGGTTCGGTCGCAGTAAGGTCGAAATGATAAACTTGAACAATGCGAATTGATCAAAAAATAATGAACGAAGCACTGCGGCGTGTTTTCGAGCGGCTGCATTTTCCGGTTGAAATCGCCCTGACGCGCGTGCGTTGGTACGCAGCTTAACCGCTGAGCTTGCGAAAGCTTCAGGGGATGATCGCCGAGCGTGGTGTGGAGGTCGATCACTCAACGATCTACCGGTGGGCCATCAAGATGCTTCCCGTACTGAGGGCAGTGTGCCGTCGGCGCAAACGGCCGGTCGGCAGGAGCTGGCGTATGGATGAGACCTGCATCAAGGTCGCGGGCGAATGGAAATACCTGTACCGGACAGCAGACAAGACCGGCGCCACTGTTGATTTTCTGCTGTGCGCCAAGCGCGACCACGCCGCAGCCCGCGCATTCTTCGAGCGGGCTATCGGTCTGCACGACGTGCCGGAAAAAATCGCTGTCGACAAGAGCGGATCCAACAAGGTCGCCATCGTCAGCATCCAAGCCGACAGCGGTCTTGCCATCGCGATGCGCCAGTCAAAGTGCCTGAACAATATTGTCGAGCAGGACCATCGGGCCATTAAACGCATCACGCGTCCCATGCTGGGATTCAAGACCTTTCGCTGCGCTAGCATCATCATTGCCGGTATCGAAACCATGCATAGGATTTGCAAGAACCAACTGGACCACGTCAAAGATCGAACCGCGTCCGCAGCGAACCAGTGCTATTCGCTGGCATTCTGATCGCAGCATCTCTCGGCAACTCGATCGGCCTCATCGCGCTATCGCGACAGAACCATATGACGAGCTCAATACAGTGCTTGAGCCATGTATGTCCAAAACGGTAAGCGTATCGAGGTAGCCCCTGATCAGACAGAATAAGTTTTGTTCAAACGCTGGATTCGAGAGCCACTGTGCGTCGTGCGTTAGCGCCGCGCGGATCACGCCTGCGACCGACTGCACGAGGACAAAAGCTTGCATCGGATCAAGTCGAATTGGCTTGTCCCCAGTCACCAACCGGCCTCTCGATGCCAGCATTGTGACTACCTGCCGTGTCGCTGCATCGGCACCTCCACTTTTGCTACCAGTCAATAGCATATCAAGTACGATTTTGCGCGCCCGATGCCGTCCGCCAAAAGCGCCGAGCAACGCTCTCACAACGCAGCGAATCCTTTCCTCTCGGGTCACAGATGCGTCCTTCGCTAACGTAGCCTGTAGCGAGGAGAGCGTATCGTTCATTTCACGCTGCGCAAGCGCTGCGACGATGTCATTCTTACCAGAGAAATACTGGTATAACGTGCCGACGCTGATACCGGCAATCTCTGCGATCCGATTTGTAGTGAGTGCCTGCAAACCATGTTCGTCCAGAATGCGGATGGTCGCTTCAAATATGAGGTCGAGTTTTGCTTGAGCGCGTGACTGAGTTGGTCGACGACGCGTCAACGCTTGCGGTTGCAGGATTTGCCGAGCCATAAAACCTCTCATGAAACGCGAGTACCAAAAGCTGAAGAATACTCATATTATAAAACGATCCTGTAACTGACCTTCCGGAGCGTTTCATGACGATGATCGAAAAACTTCAAATTTTCATATTGCCAACAGTGCTGGTTGCTTCGCTCATCGAGGCATGGGTGCTTGCGAGAAAAAAACCGAGCAGTTTTGATTGGAACGAGACGCGTCTTTCGCTGATTGATCTTGCGGGGCGCCGATTGCTGGCACTTTTACCGTTATCGCTTGCGGGACCCCTCTTCGCATTCGCATGGAGCAACCGGGTTCACACCGTTGAATTCAACAGCGTGCTGGCTTTCTTGCTGCTATTGCTTGGACAGGAATTTTGCTACTACTGGTACCACCGGGCTTCACACCGGATTCGCTTCTTGTGGGCAAGCCATTCTGTGCATCATTCCCCCAACACGCTGACGCTGTCAACCGCATATCGGCTGGGCTGGACCAGCAAACTTACTGGCGCTGCGCTATTTTTTACCCCCTTAGTCTGGTTAGGTGTACGTCCCGAAGTAGTTTTGGCGACGCTCTCGCTGAACTTGCTGTATCAATTCTGGATACACACCACATGGATTCCAAGGCTGGGTTGGCTCGAACGTGTCCTGAACACGCCATCGTCGCACCGCGTGCACCACTCATCAAATCTTGATTATCTGGATGTAAATTATGGTGGCGTACTTATCCTATTCGACCGCGTGTTTGGTACTTACGTCGCCGAACGTGACGATTTGCCCTGCAACTATGGCTTGGTGCACCCGTTACGAACAACCAATCCGTTCAAGATCGAGTTCCATCAATGGGTCGGGCTCTGGAGAGATTTGCGCAGAGCAAGAAATTTAAGCGAAGCACTCGCCTACATCGTAAAACCACCAGGCTGGCAGCCAGATCATGCAACAGAAACCACTGAAGTATTGACGCCGTCGCCCAATTGATTCCAGCATTCGGCGGCGCCAGCAAATTGACCTAGCGAAACGCGGAATAAATCAAGTTTCGCGGGTTCAGGAGGGTGTCCGCGATTTTGTGTGATCGGGAAATCGTTTAATGCTGCGGTATGCGTTCATCGAACATAATCGTGAAGCGATTCGGGGCTGCTTTCCAGTTCTGAACCGGCATTGGCCATTTTTTGCTGATGTTGCGCAATGCCAGACAGTACAGCTTGATCAAGGCATCGTCATTCGGAAATGATCCTCTGCTTTTGGTGACCTTGCGCAGACTCATGTGGACGGACTCGATGGCATTGGTTGTGTAAATCACTTTCCGGATTTCGGCAGGATAGTCGAAGAACGGGGTGACACGCGACCAGTTACTCTGCCAGGACTGCACGATCGACGGGTAATCGGCACCCCATTTCGCATCGAATTCTGCCAGCCGCATTTTGGCTTCTTCAAGGGTCGCGGCCGTATATATCGTGCGCAGATCGGCCGTCACCACCTTGCGTAGTTTCTAGCCGGCGAAGTTCAACCTGTAGCGCACCATGTGCACGACACACAGCTGCACTGGGGTCTTTGGGAACACCGCTTCGATCGCTTCAGGAAAGCCTTTAAGGAAACGCGGATTTATTCGTCAATACCGGCCAACCTATTTCGAAGCATAACCGTTATAGCAAGATAGCCATCAACACTTCCCCCAAGATGAAGCC
>JAYVEF010000247.1:0-3014 GCA_043748965.1 Burkholderiales bacterium | reverse complement strand
TCGGGCCGACCAGAATGGCGTATGAGCGGGTGATTCCGATTGTCGACATTACGGCGAAATTATTGTCGAATGCGTTAAGCCATTCTTGACGGCGCGGTACCGTGCCTGCGCTAGGGCCGCGTCCGATGCACGCAATTCTGCTTGGTGCAATGGCCATACAGCGCGAGCGAATGTTCGGCGATGGTGAAACCTCGCTGCAACGCGACACTTTGCTGGCGACGCTCGATTTCTTCGTCATAGAACTCTTCCACCAAGCCGCAATCGAGGCATACCAGATGATCGTGGTGCGTGCCTTCGTTGAGTTCGAAGACGGCTTTGCCGGTTTCAAAATGATTCCGATGCAGCAGACCCGCCTGCTCGAATTGCGTCAGGACCCGATACACGGTAGCCAGACCGACGTCCATGTTTTCGCTGATCAGAATTTTGTAGACGTCTTCAGCGCTCAAGTGACGCACGCCACTGTTATGAAAAATATCCAGTATCTTGATGCGCGGCAAGGTCGCCTTGAGCCCGCTGGCTTTCAGGTCGGCTGGATTGTTGGGCATGTTATTGGATCAGTTATGGGTATCTGCTTTATCATATAGCGTTTTAGCGCTCCTGCTCAATCAATTGAGATGCCCCATGACCATGCTGCTTCGAATTAATGGACTCCCCCGCGCTGCGCCGGCGCTGCTGCTCGCGACCGCACTGTTTGGTGCGGCGGCACTGACCGGTTGTGCCAGCAAAACCCCGTTGATCGAGGCGCCAGCAAACACCGCCGCACCGTCCGCCAGCGATGCCGATACAACCAGTGCCGCAAACGCTAATACCGGTTTGAAGCGGTCGACGCCGAGCCGCGTGGGTCGCTTTCTGGGGATTTTTTCCCCCTATCGCATCGATATCCCGCAGGGTAATTTTGTTTCCGAAGAAATGCTGGCTCAGCTGAAAGTCGGCATGACACCTGATCAGGTCCGCTTTGCACTAGGTACGCCGCTGATCACCGATATTTTTCATGCGGAGCGCTGGGACTATGTGTTCCGCATGTTGAAGACCAACGACGAAGTGTTGTCGTCGCGCGTCACGGTGTTCTTCAAGGATGGCCGCATGAGCCGCTTTGAAGGCGGCAATCTGCCGACCGAAGTCGACTATCTGGCGCTGATCGCTGGTGCCGTGCCAAAGAAAATCGTCACGGTGGCGCCGCGCCCGGCGGTGGCACCTTCAGCGGCGACGCCGACCCAGTAAACCCTCGACGCCGTTGGCCATAGCGCCCGCGTCGTTATCATTGAATCAAACATGACTTCACTAAACATCGCCATAGCTGGCGCCTCCGGGCGCATGGGCAGGATGCTTGCCGAAACCATTCTGGCGAGCGACGATATGCATATTTCCGGTGCGCTGGATATCGCAACCGCACCGGCGATCGGTAGCGATGTCACTGCTTTTCTGGGGACGCCGAGCGGTGTGCTGATCACCGCTGTACTGTCTGAGGGCCTGGCCGGTGCGGATTTTTTGATTGACTTTACCCGACCCGAAGGCACGCTGCAGCACGTCGCCTATTGCGCCGAACACGGCATCAAGATGATCATCGGGACGACCGGATTCGACGCCGACGATAAAGCCGCCATCGCCGCCGCAGCCGAGCACACCGCGATCGTATTTGCGCCGAACATGAGCGTCGGCGTCAATGTCACCATGAAGTTGCTGGCACTTGCTGCCAACAATTTTGCAGAAGGCTACGACATCGAAATCATCGAAGCCCATCACCGTCTAAAAGTCGACGCGCCGTCCGGTACCGCATTGCAGATGGGCGAGGTAATTGCCGACGCGCTGGGCCGCAAGCTCGACGAGGTCGGCGTGTTTGCGCGACACGGTGTGACCGGTGTACGAGAGCCGTCATCGATCGGTTTTGCGACGATTCGCGGTGGAGACATCGTCGGCGACCACACCGTAATGTTTGCCGGCATCGGCGAGCGTATTGAGATTTCGCACAAGTCATCGAGCAGGCTGCCCTATGCGCAGGGCAGCCTGCGTGCAGTGCGCTTTTTGGCGGGACGTGCGCGCGGCCTGTTCGACATGCAGGATGTGCTCGGCTTGCGGCCATGAGCGTCAATCGCAGCATTACGGGCACAGGACCGGTACTGAAATCAGGACCCTCGCCGCTGCTGATTATTGCGATCGTGGCGCTGCATGTCGGTGGTATCTACCTGCTCGCCAATCTGGATTTCTGGCCGCTCCGCTTCGACTCGACAGGCACGCTAGTGATGGTCCGCCTGATCCCGGCCAGCGTGACGCCACATCCGGCACCGCTGCCGCGTGCCGCTGTCGCAGCCAAAGCGTCGCCGCGCTGATTGTGCCCAGCTCTGCGACTTTGCCAGCCACACTCACGCCATCGGCTCTTCGCGATCCGTTGTTACCCTGCCATTAAATAGCGCTTCACGGTAAACGCGGCGCCGGCACGTGTGCGCGTCCGCGCCAAGTATAATCATCGACTCACCTCTTCTTTTTGGCCGCACCGTCATGCAAGAAAAATACTCTCCCGCCGAGCTCGAAAAGGCTGCCCAGGAGCACTGGCAGGCAACCAATGCATATCAGGCTGTCGAACACGGCACCGATCAGCACGGCAACGAGCGCAAGAAATTTTATGCCTGTTCGATGCTGCCCTACCCGTCCGGCAAGCTGCACATGGGCCATGTGCGCAATTACACCATCAACGACGTGATGGTGCGCTACCTGCGCATGAACGGCTACAACGTATTGATGCCGATGGGCTGGGACGCCTTTGGCATGCCGGCTGAAAACGCCGCGATTGCCAACCACGTACCGCCGGCGCAATGGACCTACGCCAATATCGCGCACATGAAGCAGCAAATGAATCAGATGGGTCTGGCGATCGACTGGTCGCGCGAGATGACTGCGTGCAAGCCCGAGTATTATCAATGGAACCAGTGGATGTTTTTGAAGATGCTTGAAAAAGGCATCGTGTATAAAAAGACCGGCACCGTCAACTGGGACCCGATCGATCAGACCGTGCTGGC
>JAYVEF010000246.1:0-3017 GCA_043748965.1 Burkholderiales bacterium | reverse complement strand
TGTTGGGCGCCGATCACGCCTTTCAAGCGGGATTTTTTGGTCTTTTTACGATGCGACGGTCACTAATGCCGGACGGAGCAACCGATCGGCGATCATGTAGCCTTTTTGCAGTACGCTAACAATAGTGTTGGCGTCCTGCTCGGCCGGCACCATCGAAATCGCCTGATGCTTCATCGGGTCGAGTTTGTCGCCGGGCAGTGGCGCGACCTCCAGCAAGCGGTTTTTTTCGAACGCCGAAGACAACTGCTTCAATGTCATCTCGACGCCTTCCTTCAACGAGTCGACAGTGGGCACTTCAAGTTTCAGTGCCATCTCGAGACTGTCCTTGACCGGCACCAGCGCTTCGGCGAAACCTTCAATGGCGAACTTGTGCGCACGCGCGATGTCCTCCTGGGCGCGGCGACGAAAGTTTTCAACGTCAGCCTTGGCACGCAAAAATGCATCCTGCACTTCGGCCAGGCGCGCTTCGGATTCCGCCAGCTTGGCTTCGAGTTCGGCTTCAGCCGTCGTGAGCGGCGTGACCCCGATTTCTGGCGGCGGATTATCTTCTGTTGGCAAACCGTCAACCATGTTTTTTTCCTGGTCTTGCATTTAAAAATCCTCCGAAAATCAATGACTTGAACTCAATCTGCCAATTAAATGGGGCTATCCCACTTATTTTCAAGGGTTATTCGGTGATCCCAAATTGTCGATTTCTGACAGGCCAAGGCTGACTGGCAATGCCAAGCGGCCGCCGGTGTAGCAGCCTGACGGGTGGCGGCGGCGTGATAGGGTCGCGCCAACCCGGATACGCCCTTCTGCCGGCAGTCGGGCGACAAGGGTGCTTTTGTTTTGCCGGCGCGCACGATAAAATTCGGACAACTTTTTTTTGATGGGAACCACCGTGTCCAATATCTGTACCAATGGCCTCGATATCGGCTTTGCGCAACTGAGCTATCTGCAGGTAGGCTTTCTGGGCATCGTGCAAGGCATTACCGAGCTGCTGCCGATCTCATCGACTGCACACATGCGGGTAATCCCGGCCCTGTTAGGCTGGACCGATCCGGGTTCGGCGTTTTCGGCAGCCATGCAACTGGCCGCGCTGGCAGCGGTGATCAGCTATTTCTGGCGTGATGTGAAAGAAGTCGTGAGCGGCAGTATCACTGCGGTTCGCACGCGCGACTACAACAACTATGCGTTCCGGCTGGCGGTGGCGATTGTCGTGGCAACGATTCCGATCGGGGTCGCGGGGCTGGCCTTATCCTCGGTATTGAATGCCTGCGGCTCCCCGCTGCGCGGTTTGATGGTAATCGGAATTTCATGCGTGGTGATGGCGGTGCTGCTGGCGGCGGCTGAGCTGAGTTGCCGGCACAAGCGCACGGTGCGCGAAATGCGCCTGCGCGATGCGGTGCTGGTGGGTCTGGCGCAGGTGGGCGCGCTGATTCCGGGCGTTTCGCGTTCGGGCTCGACCCTGACCGCTGCGCTATTTTTAAACTTCAAACGCGAAGAAGCGGCGCGCTTTTCATTCCTGCTGGGCTTACCGGCCATTGCGCTGGCCGGACTAAAAGAACTGGTGGTACTGGTGCACGCCCATATCCCACTGCAGGCCTGGTCGATTCTGCTGTTCGGTCTGCTGGTCGCCAGCGTGTCGGCGTTTGCCGCGATTTGGGGCCTGATGCGTTTTCTGGAAAAATTTTCAACGTGGCCGTTCGTGATTTACCGTGCTGCACTCGGCATTGCCCTGATCACCGCCGTCACGCTGGGCTATCTGCACTGATCGCAACCACTGGCGCGGGCGGACCGTCCGGGTACAATTGCAGCGCCGCCTCCACCGCATCGTCGACGCTCAACTCAATCAGGGCTGCCATCGTCAAACCGGCGATTGCAGCGCGGTTCAGCACTCGTTGCACCGGACTTTTAAGTCGGGCAAACAGCAGATGCCGATTTTCGGCGAGCAGGGCCTTGTAAAAATCGCTGATCGCTTCGACCGCAGTGCTGTCCAGATCGGGCGACTCCTCCAGACTGAGGATCACCACCCGCACCGCACCCCCGGCCGCAGCAATATCGCGCCGCGCCTGCGCCAAAATCCGGTCGGCGTTGGCAAAAAATAGGGCTGTTTCAGGTCGCAGTATCAGCATGCCCGGTACCGGGCGAGCTTCCGCATGGGCCTTCAAGTTGACAAAATCATGGCCGCCACCAAGTCGGCCCAGGACCGACACCGACGATTCTGCCAGTCTTTTCAACAGCATCATCAAACTGACGCCGACCGCGGCCAGCAAGCCGTCCAGCACACCCAGCGCCAGCACTGCCAGTACAGCGGCAATAATGACGGTGCGATCGCGGCGCCAGTTGAAATACGGCCGGAACACTCCGGGCCGCAGCGTGTGACTGACTGCATGCATGACGATTGCGGCCAGTACCGGTTCAGGCGTGAGCGCGATCGCCGGTAGCAGCGTCAGCACGATACCCAGCAGGGTCAGGGCGGCACACCAGCCTGCCATGCGCGAGACTGCGCCGGCGGCATCATTGGCCGAAGTAGCCGAAAAACCAGCCCCGACCGGCATCCCATGAAACAACCCCGATACCAGGTTGGCGGCACCTAGCGCCAGCAGATCGCGGTTGGGCAGTACCGCATCACCGTGTTTGAGTGCAAAAGTGCGAATCGAGCTGTACGATTCGGCATACAGAATCAGCACCATCGCAACGCTCAATTCGGCGATGCGCAGCCATTCGGCATAGGTCAGTACCGGCAAGGCCGGTGTGTCGATGTCGAGGTGGATGGTGCCCACCAACCCGATCCCGTACTGCGCCAGATTAAGCCACTTGCCGGCAGCAATCGCCAGCACGATCACCACTAGTCCGCCCGGAAGGTGCGGTACGCGCGCAAACAAAAACAGCAGTGCCAGCGCGATGCCGGCAACGACTACGGCGGCCCAGTTCCAGTGCGCCGTCGTGCTGCCCAGATCGATTAGCACCCGCATCACATCGGCATGTTGAAGGTGCACCCCGACCACATTGGCAAACTGCTTCAGGATGAT
>JAYVEF010000245.1:0-3037 GCA_043748965.1 Burkholderiales bacterium | reverse complement strand
TGCCATCAGCGGGATTGACTACCGGCAGCACCGGGCCGTCGCCAGCAATCCATTCGCCATTGATAAAGTGACTGTACATGGTTATTTTCGGCGTGAATTGAGTGACATGGCGCGCACCGTGTCACCGTGATGACAGTGCAGCAGCTCGCGCTGTTGCACATCGAGCGCAATCTGATTTGCGACCGTCGGCAGCGCGCCGGCGATTACCCTGAAATCCTGCATCGCGGTACTAGCGATCAGCAGTGGCGATTCGCTGTTCGGCGTGGTCGCGTCGGTGTCGGCCACCGTTACCAGCGTACTTTCACGGATCGCGCGCAATTCGCTGACGCGCGCCTGCAGCACCGGACCGGCATCGAAAATATCGACATAGCCTTCGTAATACATGCCTTCCTGCTCCAGTAGATGACGCGCCGGTGCAGTATCGTGGTGCACTACGCCGATCACCTGCTGGGCCACCTCGGGCAGATACGCGACGTACAGCGGATGGCGCGGCATCAGCTCAGCGATGAAGGATTTTTTTCCGAGGCTGCTGATCGAATCGGCGCGCTCGAAATCCATCTTGAAAAAATGCTGCCCCAGATGATCCCAAAATGGCGAGGTGCCGTCAGCGCGCTGAAAGCCACGCATCTCGGCAATCAGTTTGGCCGAGAACAGATGCGGGAACTGCGCGATAAACAGAAAACGTGACTTGGACAACAATTTACCGTTGTTGCCGCTGCGATAATCGGGATGCAGAAACAGCGAACACAGCTCGGCGCACCCGGTCAGATCGTTCGACAGGTACAGCGTATCCATGCGTGAAAATACGTTCAGTTCGGTGCTGGAATGCACTAGCGTGCCAATTCGGTAATTATAGAACGGCTCATCCAAGCCGACCGCGCTTTTGATCGCACACACGCCGACCAATCGGCCGTTACCGGTATCTTCCATGACGAACAGATAGTCCCGTTGCGGCGGCGCGATGGTCTCGGCAAACGACGCGCACGCCACCTCGACGCGCTTGCCGAGCATGCGCCGGTCCGGCTTGAGCGTCGTCATCCCATCGCCGACCTGCAACGCCAGCGTCATCAAACCCTCCAGGTCATGACGCTGAATCGCGCGTACCACGACAGTTGTTGCGTTGACGGGCGGCGTCATACGCGCACGCACGACACCGCCGCGCCAGTTGCCACGTTCAGCCTGGCGATGACTTCGGGCGACAGACCGATGCTGTCCGAGGTTTCCAGCGCGGCAGCCTCGGCTAGGGTCACGCAAAAATTATCTTCGTCGATAGTGGCAACCAGATAACTGACTTTGATCGCTGCACTGCAGGAGGTAGTCACGCGGCGGCGCAGAGAGCCCGAAAAAGCCCGTAGCGCGTGCTTGTGTGCCTGCAGAATCGGACCACCATCGAAGATGTCGATGAACTCATCCGGCTCGAAACCTTCATCGGATAAAATTTGCAGCGGTAGTTCACCCTCGGCATGGACCTGCCCCATCGCGGCTTGCGCCGCGCCCGGCAGCAGCGGCACGTACACCGGGTAGTGCGGCATCAGCTCGACGATCAGACTCCGGTTGCGGCCGCCTTCGATCAGGCATTCCGCCTTCAAAAAATCCATCTTGAAAAATTTCCGGCCGAGCGCTTCCCAGAACGGCGATTCGCCACTGGCATCCGTAATCCCCGCCAGCGACGCAAAAAAGCGGTCACCGAACCGATGCGGCGCCAGCGCGGCGAACATCAGGCGGCTGCGCGACAAAAGCGCAGCCGCCTGTGGCATATCGCCGGAGACATAAAAACTCGATAGCTGCGAATGCCCGGTCAAGCCGGAACACAAAGTCAATGCATGCACGCTGTGGCTGATATTGAGGTCGCGCGAGACCTGCTGCATGACGTCGTTGCGAAATGCAAAGAAAGTGCCATTGGCCCCTGCCGTGGCCGACAGCGCCGCGCTGCCGATCAAGCTGCCCTGACCGTCTTCAAGCACAAAAGTGTAGGCCTCGTCGCTCGGTATATCCACCCGCGCGGCAAATGACGCGAGCGAACGTTGCACGGCGCGCTCTATCGCGTCACGGCTTTTCGGGAGCGTGTGCACGTCAGCCGTGGCACCGGAAGCCAGCGCTTCCAGCGCCGCAATGTCGGCCTCCCTGACTGGGCGCACCAGCATCATTTTTCCGCGCACAAAAGACTGTCCACTGCGGCACGCAGCAACTGATCAGCCCGCACGATCTGCGCGTCCGAGACAATCAGCGCCGGCAAAAAGCGTAGTACGTCCATGCCGGCAATCAGCACCATCAGACCCTGGACTTCGGCCGCCTTGCTGATCTCTTTGGCACGCCCGCGGTAGTTGTCCGCCAACACCATCCCGAGCATCAGACCACGTCCGCGCACATTGGCGAACACCTGCGGATAGTCGACGACGATTTTTTCAAGCGTCTGCCGCAGGGTTGCCGCAGCTTGTCGCACGCGACTTAAAAATGCTGGCGTGTTAATCGTTTCCAGCACCTTCAGTGCGACCGCAGCTGCAAGCGGATTTCCGCCATACGTGGTGCCATGCGCGCCCACCGAAAAATGCTGGGCGATCGCCTCGGTGGTCAACATCGCACCGACCGGGTAGCCGTTACCTAGCGCTTTCGCGGCAGTCAGAATATCCGGCGTAATACCGTAATTTTCATACGCGAACAAGCTGCCGGTCCGACCCATGCCACACTGCACTTCATCAAAAATCAGCAGCGCGCCGGTCTGATCGCAGAGTGCCCGCAAGGCCGCTAGATACTCGGTGGTCGCTGGCATCACGCCGCCCTCACCCTGCACCGGCTCGACCACTACGGCACAGACGTCGTCACCAATCGCCGCCTGGGCTGATGCGACATCATTGAAAGCGATATGCGACAACCCTGGCGGCAACGGCTCGAAGCCCTCGGTGTATTTCGGCTGACCGCCAACGCTAACCGTAAACAAGGTGCGACCATGAAAGGCGTTCACGCACGAGACGATGCGCGATTTGTGCGGACCGAATTTTTCATGGGCGTATTTGCGCGCTAGTTTAAAAGCGGCTTC
>JAYVEF010000244.1:0-3051 GCA_043748965.1 Burkholderiales bacterium | reverse complement strand
GCACCAAGCAGCGCGCCGAGAATTCCGAGTGGTACCACCAGCAGCACCGCAACCGGGATCGTAGTGCTTTCGTACAGCGCTGCCAGTACCAGAAAAACCGCCAGCAATGACAACGCAAACAGGGCTGGCGCTTGCGAGCCGGAGGTCTTTTCTTCGAGCGACTGTCCAGTCCATTCAAAGCCAAAACCCGGTGGTAACTGCGCTGCGATCTTTTCCATTTCGTCGAGTGCCTCGCCGGTGCTGCGCCCCTTGGCCGCATCGCCGGCGATCTTCACCGCAGGGTAGCCGTTGTAGCGCACCAGTTGTACCGGGCCGTTGATCCAGTGCGAGCGTACGAACGACGACATCGGTACCATCGCCCCGCTGGCGCTGCGCACATACAGACGCAATAGATCTTCTGGCTGCAACCGCTGCGGCGCATCGGCCTGCAGGATCACGCGCTGCTGCCGCCCCTGGTTTGGGAAGTCGTTGATGTAAGCCGAGCCCAGTGCGGTCGACAGGGTACTGTTGATGTCGGCGTAGGACACACCCAGTGCATTGGCTTTACTACGATCGATATCGAGTTGCAGTTGCGGTGCGTCTTCCAGACCTTCCGGGCGTACCCCGGCCAATACTTTGCTCTTGCCGGCCAAACCCAGCATCTGGTTGCGCGCAGCGAGCAGGGCGTCGTGACCCTGCCCGGTTCGATCTTGCAGTCGGAAGGTGAATCCGGTGCCGTTGCCGAGTTCCGGAATCGGTGGTGGTGTCACCGGGAACACGATCGCATCACGGATCGACGCAAAAGCACCGAATGCCTTGGCTGCCAGCGCGCTGGCGGATTCGCTGGCTGGCCGTTCGCTCCAGTCTTTCAGCGGTACAAATACCAGCCCGGCATTTTGGCCGTTACCCGAAAAACTGAAACCAGCCACCGCGACAGTGCGCGCCACCGCATGCTGCTTGAGATAAAAGTTCTCGACCTGCTCGAGTACTTTCATGGTGCGCGCGGTGCTGGCACCCGCTGGTAACTGGACATTCGTGACGATGTAGCCCTGATCCTCGGTAGGCAAAAACGACGATGGCAATCGAACGTACAGCAAGCCGACGACCACCAGAATCAAACCGAATAGCACCAGGTAGCGCAGGGTGGTCGTGAGCATCTTGCCAATAAAACTTTGATAGACGCCGGCAGTACGTTGAAAACCACGATTGAACCAGCCAAAAAACCCTTTTTTCTCGACATGGAGACCGGCTTCGACAGGCTTCAGTATCGTCGCGCACAGGGCCGGTGTCAGCGTCAATGCCATCAGCGCCGAGAATGACATGGAAGCGACCATCGACAGCGAGAATTGCCGATAAATCGCCCCGACCGCACCACCAAACAATGCCATCGGCAAGAACACGGCGATCAGTACGAGTGTGATACCGACGATCGCGCCGGTGATCTGACTCATCGCCTTGCGGGTTGCGGCGCGCGGTGACAGGCCTTCTTCGCGCATGATGCGCTCGACGTTTTCGACCACGACGATTGCATCGTCGACCAGGATTCCAATCGCCAGCACCATGCCGAACATGGTCAGCACATTGATTGAAAAGCCGAACAGCAACATCGCTGCAAAAGTACCCATCAGCGCGACCGGTACGACGATGGTCGGAATCAGCGTATAGCGCAGGTTTTGTAAAAACAGATACATCACCAGAAACACCAGAGCGATTGCTTCGAGCAGGGTCTTGACCACTTCCTCGATTGAAATCTGGACGAATTTTGACGTGTCATACGGGATGTCGTACCGCACCCCGGCCGGGAAAAATTTCGCCAGCTCGTCCATCTTTGCGCGCACCAGCCGAGCGGTTCCGAGCGAGTTTCCGGTGGGGGACAATTGCACTGCGATTGCCGTAGTCGGCTTGCCATTTAGTCGCGCTGACGTACCGTAGTTCTGGCCACCGATTTCAATCCGGGCGACATCGCGCAGTTGTACTGCGGAGCCGTCAGGATTTGCGCGCAGTACCACTTTTCCGAAGGCCTCCGGCGTCGACAACTGGCCGGTGACCACCACCGGTGCAGAATATTGCTGGTCAGCCGGACTCGGCAAATCGCCCAGAGTTCCGGACGACACCTGTGCGTTCTGCGCCCGTATGGCGTTGGTAACGTCTGTGGTGGTGAGTTTGAAACCAACCAGCTTGGCCGGATCGATCCAGATCCGCATGGCGCGCTCGGTACCGAACAACTGCGCCTGGCCGACCCCTGGCACCCGCTTGATTTCGTTCAATACGTTGCGTGATAAATAGTCGCCCAGCGCCACCGGATCGAGCCTGCCATCGGTCGAAGACAAGGCTGCAAATAGCAGAATATTGCTGCGCGCCTTGGCCACCTGCACACCTTGCTGCGTGACGGCTTGCGGCAAGCGCGCTTCGACCCGTTTCAGCCGGTTTTGCACATCGACTGCGGCCAGATCCGGATTGGTACCGGGCTCGAACGTGACCGTAATGACAGCCTGACCATTGCCCTGACTTTGCGATTCGATGTACTTCAGGCCATCGGCGCCGTTCATCTCCTGTTCGATCAAACTGGTCACACTATCGTCCAGAATCTGTGCCGAAGCACCTGGATAGGTGGCGGTGACGACGATGGATGGCGGTGCGATGGTCGGATACTGTGCCACCGGTAACCGCGTGATGGACAGCGCGCCCGCGATCAGGATGAACAGGGCGAGTACCCACGCAAACACCGGTCGATCAATAAAAAACCTGGCCATACCCGCTCCCTAGTTAGCGTGCGGTTTGGAAGGGGAATAGGTGGGCGTGGTCGCCGCCTCGCCGACTGCGCCAGGCCACGGCACCGGCTTGACGGTGGCGCCTGGTTTAGCTTTTTGAAAGCCTTCGACAATCACGCGCTCACCGGCTTTCAGACCGTCACTGACGATCCACAGATTGCCCTGTGCGGTATCGGCTTTGACCGGCCGCACGGTGACCTTGTTGTCCGCTGCCACCAGCAGTACGGTGGCGCCTTGCTGAGTACGCTGTACCGCTTGCTGCGGCACGGTAATGGCCTGTTCTTCAACTGCCTGATCGAGG
>JAYVEF010000243.1:0-10048 GCA_043748965.1 Burkholderiales bacterium | reverse complement strand
TTTCCGGACCGTCGCGGCATGGCAACCGGCATGGCGATTATGGGTTTCGGCGGCGGTGCCATGATCGGCGCGCCGCTGGCCGACAAGTTGATGAAATTTTATGCAACGCCAGTATCGGTCGGCGTCTGGGAAACCTTTTTGACCATGGCCGCAATCTATCTCGTGTTCATGTTGTGCGGTGCATTCGGCTATCGAGTTCCCCCATCGGGCTGGAAGCCAGCGGGCTGGGTCCCGCCTGCCAATCTGGCCAGCAACGTCATGATCACTTCGCGCCATGTGCATCTGAACGTTGCGTGGAGAACCAAGACCTTCTGGATGATCTGGGCCGTGCTGACGTTGAACGTGTCGGCCGGGATTGGGATTCTGGGGATGGCCTCACCGCTGTTGCAGGAAGTCTTTGGCGGTAAATTGATCGGTGTCGCTGTGGGATTCAATGATTTGACGGCCGGCCAGAAGGGCCAGATTGCGGCGATTGCGGCTGGATTTACGGGCTTGCTGTCGCTGTTTAATATCGGTGGCCGTTTTGCCTGGGCGTCGTGCTCGGATTACATCGGACGGAAAGCCACTTACTTCATTTTCTTTGCACTCGGTTTTGTTCTGTATGCCTCGATTCCATCGGCGGCGCATGCCGGCATGCTGGCCCTGTTTGTTTTGGCGTTTTGCATTATCCTATCGATGTACGGCGGTGGTTTCGCTACGATCCCCGCCTATCTGGCAGACATGTTCGGTACCCAGATGGTTGGCGCGATTCACGGCCGGTTGTTGACAGCGTGGGCGACTGCTGGTGTGCTGGGACCGGTACTTGTGAATTACATTCGCGAGTATCAACTGGCCCATGGAGTGCCGAAAGCGCAGGTGTACGACGTCACGATGTACATCCTGTCGGGCATGTTGGTACTGGGATTTATCTGCAATTTGCTGGTGCGCCCGGTTGCCGAAAAAGACTACATGACCGACGCCGAACTGGCCGAGGAGCGTCGTCTTGCGAGTGATCGCGCAGCCGCTAACAGCGTTGGCGGCGCAGCGGTCGGCGACACTGCCGCGACTAGCGCGGCGACGGTTGCGCTGGCGTGGGCGGCGGTCGGCATTCCCCTGGCAATCGGTGTCTGGATCACCTTGCAAAAGGCGGCCGTTCTATTCAAATAAAAGGCATCTCGTTGAACCCTATCGTCATACCGATCGCTGCAGCACCTTCTTCCCGAGAACGCAAGCGCGCCGCGCCGAAAGGCCGGCGGGTTCAACCGGAAGCCTTGGCGGCAGTGCAGGAGGCGCTGGGTTCATCCTCGCGTCAAGCCGATTTGCTGATCGAGCATCTGCATCGTATCAATGATCGCTACGGCCAGTTGTCAACCCCGCATCTGGCCGCGCTGGCGCAGGAAATGCGCTTGTCGCAGGCAGAAGTTTTTGAAGTCGCCACCTTTTACCATCACTTCGACGTAGTACGCGAAGATGCCGATGGCAATGTCGCCGCTGCACCCACACTGACGGTGCGTGTTTGCGATGGCTTGTCCTGTGAGATGGCAGGTGCGCAGTCGCTGCTGCAAAAACTGCCGGCGATCCTAGGCAAGACCATCCGGGTCATCCCGGCGCCCTGCGTCGGTCGCTGCGAGCAGGCGCCGGTAGCCGTGGTCGGTCAATATCCGGTAACGCATGCAAGCTGTGACGGCGTCGCGCTCGCTGTTAGCAGCGGGCAATCGGCGCACCCTGCCGAAGCTACCATCGACTTCGACGAGTACTGCGCTCACGGCGGCTATCAATTGATCCAGCAATGCGTGTCGGGCGCCCGCACGCTCGAACCGATACTGCAAACGATGGAAGACTCGACCCTGCGCGGACTCGGTGGCGCTGGCTTCCCGGCGGGGCGAAAATGGCGCATTGTCGCTGCCGAGCCAGGACCACGACTATTGGCCGTCAACATCGATGAAGGCGAGCCGGGTACTTTCAAGGATCGCACCTATCTTGAGCGGGATCCGCACCGATTTATCGAAGGCATGCTGGTCGCTGCGTGGGCAGTCGGCATTACCGAAATTTATGTGTATCTGCGCGACGAATACCACGGGTGTCGTACATTGCTGCAAGCCGAACTCGACAAGCTGCGCGCCAACCCGCCGATGACAACACTGCCGCAAATCCATTTGCGGCGCGGCGCGGGCGCGTATATTTGTGGCGAAGAATCCGCCATGATCGAATCCATCGAAGGCAAGCGCGGCATGCCGCGTCTACGCCCGCCGTATGTGGCGCAGGTCGGCTTGTTCGGCCGACCGACGCTGGTGCATAACTTTGAAACCCTTTATTGGGTGCGACAGATTCTGGAACAAGGCGCCGACTGGTTTGCCGCGCATGGTCGACATGGGCGCAAAGGCCTGCGCTCGTTTTCGGTATCCGGCAGGGTCAACAAACCTGGGGTGCACCTGGCGCCGGCCGGTATCACGATTACCGAGCTGATCGACGAATATTGCGGCGGCATGCTGGACGGGCATCAGCTATATGCGTACCTTCCGGGCGGTGCGTCGGGGGGCATCTTACCGGCTTCGATGAACGCGATTCCGCTGGACTTCGATACTCTCCAACCGTATGGCTGCTTTATCGGTTCGGCCGCGGTGATCGTGCTGTCGCAGCACGACACGGCGGTTGCTGCGGCACGCAACATGATGCGGTTCTTCCGCGAAGAATCCTGCGGCCAGTGCACGCCGTGTCGGGTCGGCACCGCCAAGGCGCTGGCATTGATCGAGCAGCCGGAATGGGACCTCGCGTTGCTGGCCGACTTGTCGGCAGTGATGCGCGACGCGTCGATCTGCGGCCTCGGCCAGGCGGCACCGAATCCAGTCGATTGCGTCGTCAAATATTTTCCGCATGAATTGAAAGCAGCAACGGGAGCAGCAGCATGAATGCCATCACCCGCGGTGAACTGGCGCAGATCGATGCGCCGATTATCGAATTTATCTTGAACGGTCGCGCGGTCAGCGCGCGCATCAACGAAACCTTGATCCAGGTCGCTCAGCGTGAAGGGATCGAGGTGCCTCGGCTGTGCTACAAGGAAGGTCTGGATACTGCCGGCAACTGCCGCGCTTGCATGGTCGAGATCGATGGCGAGCGTGTGCTGGCGCCGTCGTGCTGTCGTACGCCGCGCGCCGGCATGCAAGTCACGACCGACAGCGCACGCGCCCTCAAGGCGCAGCAAATGGTGCTCGAAATGCTGCAGTCCGACATGCCTGAGACCGCTTACACCCGCGACAATGAAGTCGATCAGTGGGCCGCAAAACTGGCCGTCGGCAAACCCCGTTTTGCGCCGCGCAAGGCTGTATCTGCCGACCTGTCGCATCCCGCCATGTCAGTCAATCTGGATGCCTGCATTCAATGCACCCGTTGCGTGCGCGCTTGCCGTGACGAGCAGATGAACGATGTCATCGGCCTGGCGTTTCGCGGCGATCACGCCGCCATCGTATTCGACATGGGCGACCCGATGGGCAACTCGACCTGCGTTGCCTGCGGCGAATGTGTGCAGGCCTGCCCGACCGGCGCGCTGAGTCCCGCGCGCGATGCCGCTCTCGCAGTGCCGGACAAAAAGGTCGACTCGGTCTGCCCGTATTGTGGCGTCGGTTGCCAACTGATCTACAACGTCAAGGACAACCGCATTTTGTTCGTCGAGGGTCGTGATGGGCCGGCCAATCATAAGCGTCTGTGCGTCAAAGGTCGTTACGGTTTTGACTATGCCCATCACGGGCAACGTCTGACGGTGCCGCTGATCCGTCGCGCCGATGCGCCCAAGGCGGGCGATTTTTCGATGGATCCGGAACGCGTGCTGGAAGTATTTCGTGAAGCCACCTGGGATGAAGCACTGGCCGTTACTGCCAGCAAGTTCATCGCGCTTCGCGACACCTACGGTAAGAAAGCGCTGGCCGGCTTCGGCTCGGCCAAAGGCAGTAACGAAGAAGCGTATCTGTTCCAGAAACTCGTGCGCACCGGTTTTGGTTCCAACAATGTCGACCATTGCACGCGTCTGTGTCACGCCTCGTCGGTCGTTGCGCTGCTGGAAGGTATTGGCTCGGGTGCAGTGTCGAACCCGGTGATGGACGTCTCCAAAGCCGCGGTGGTGATTGTGATCGGTGCGAACCCCACCGTGAATCATCCGGTCGCTGCGACCTGGATCAAGAACGCCGTCGACAACGGTACCAAACTGATCCTGATGGACCCGCGTCGCTCGGAGATGGCGCGAATCGCACACCGATTTCTACAGTTCAAACCCGATACCGATGTTGCGCTGCTGAACGCGATGATGCACGTGATCGTGCACGAAGGCTTAGTCGATCAGGACTTCATTGCCAGCCGTACCGTCGGCTACGACGAGCTGTGCGCGAACGTGGATGGCTATAGTCCCGAACTGATGGCACCGATCTGCGGCATCGATCCAGAGACGATCCGCTATGTCGCTCGCCTGTATGCGCAATCCAGCGGCTCGATGATTCTGTGGGGCATGGGGATCTCACAGCACGTGCATGGCACCGACAACGCGCGCTGCCTGATCGCGCTGGCATTGATGACCGGCCAGATCGGCAAACCGGGATCCGGACTGCATCCGCTGCGGGGTCAGAATAACGTGCAGGGCGCATCCGATGCAGGCCTGATTCCCATGATGTATCCGGATTACCAGCGCGTCGACAACCCGGCTGCCATCGCCAAATTTGAAAAAATGTGGGGCATGCCGCTGGACCGTGAACCCGGTCTGACCGTGGTCGAGGTGATGAACGCAATCAAGGCTGGCAGCGTACGCGGGATGTACATCATGGGCGAAAACCCGGCCATGTCAGACCCCGACGCCAACCACGCGCGCGAATCACTCGCCGCGCTCGAGCACTTGGTGGTGCAGGATATTTTCCTGACTGAAACCGCCTATCTGGCTGACGTGATTTTGCCGGCATCCGCCTTTCCTGAAAAGACCGGTACCTTCACCAACACCGATCGTCTGGTGCAGCTGGGCCGTCAGGCCCTGCAGCCACCCGGCGAAGCGAAACAGGATTTGTGGATCATTCAACAGATCGCCCAGCGGATGGGATTGCAGTGGCACTACGACCATGTGTCGGACGTTTTCGACGAGATGCGCCGCAGCATGCCAAGCATCGGAGGCATACGCTGGGAACGTCTGGAGCGCGAACACGCGGTAACATACCCTTGTGAAAACGAGGGCGATCCCGGCGTGTCGGTAGTGTTCACCGATCATTTTCCAACCGCCAGCGGACGCGCCCGTTTTGTGCCGGCCGATATTATCCCTGCCGACGAACGTCCCGACGCGTCCTATCCGCACGTCCTGATCACCGGCCGCCAGCTGGAACACTGGCATACCGGCAGCATGACCCGTCGTGCCGGAGTGCTCGATGCGCTCGAACCCGATCCGGTAGCGCTGGTGCATCCGCTCGATCTGGCAGACCTTGGTGCAGCGGCGGGGCAGGTGATCACGCTCGCATCACGGCGTGGTTCGGTGGCTTTGTACGCACGCGCCGACGACAGCTCGCCGCGTGGTGCGGTCTTCGTACCGTTTTGTTACTACGAGGCGGCGATCAATCGCTTGACCAATTCGGCGCTCGACCCGTTCGGCAAGATTCCGGAGTTTAAGTACTGTGCCGTGCGTATGAGTTTGGGCGGCGAGGTCGCAGCGCAGACAAGTTTTGGTGGGGGGCAGATTTTGGCGGAAGCGGGAATTGCTTAAAAAAGTATTGATCAATCACGCCACTTCGAGCGCTCTTCCTGCTACCAACCAAACGGTGCCGCATTTCTGAAATCTCTTAGTGCTTGCTGCACTGCACGATCGGAGGGGTAATTTTGTTTGAACGCGCCGCCATTGCCGATCAAATACTTTTCGGCTTGTTCTTGCCTCGCCCCGACCTGATGCTCGCCGCCTCGGGTGGCGCATCGACATCGGGGCAGGTTCGCCCAGTTGCACCAAGTATGCTAGGCACCACGCCACCACCACGAACGTTGCCAGAGCCCGTTTCAGTCGGTCGATCGCCGACAACTTGTGTATAGACCGATGGGTTAAAGCGGCACGGGTTTTTAAGATCAGGTTGCTGCATGACCGGTTGGAGAGACCTATTTTTCATCTGCCCATGTCTCGGCCGCCAAGGCTGGCGCCAAACTGCTGGTTGCTCGGAACGCCTTGGATGCTTCATCGACGACACAAAAGGTCGTTACGAAGGCGATGGGCAAAGTGGTGCCAATCGGCTTACGGCGCCTTTACTGCTGGTAGTTGCCCCAGCGGATATAGGTCAGGCCAGCGTAAAAGCCACTCACGTATGCCATCAATCCCAAAAAGTTGGGCACCTAGTAGTCCCGGCTCCCGCCGTGCACTTAATGTACCAACAACCCATTCACCACGCCAAGATCTTCTTCCTTCAACGTGCCCGCCGCCGACTTCAGGCGCAGCCCGGCCATTAGCGTGTCATAGCGTGCCTTTGCCAGCGATTGCCGCGTTGAAAACAGCTGTTGCTGCGCATTGAGTACGTCGATATTGATACGCACGCCGACCTGATAGCCGAGACGATTCGAGTCGAGTGAGGACTGGCTGGAGACTTCCGCTGCTTCGTAAGCCTTGACCTGCGCCAGTCCGCTGTTGACACCCAAATACGACTGGCGGACAGCTTGCGCTGCGGAGCGCTTTGCATTTTCCAGATCGAACCGCGCTTTGTCTTCCAGTGAAATCGCTTCGCGTACTTTGCTGCTCACTGCAAATCCGGCGAATAGCGGAATTTGCCATTGCACGCCGATCGCATTCGATGTCGAGGCACCGCCTGGCTGCGTGAAGGTGCCACCCGCCTGGCTATTGTGAGTATGGCTGGCGACCAGGTCGAGCGTCGGCAAATGGCCAGCGCGGTCGCGCGTGATTTCGTGCTGGGCGATTTCGAGTGCGAGTTGCTGGCCCAGTACGCCGAAGTTTTGCTGTTCGGCGCTGGTCACCCACGGTTCGAGCGCCGAAGGCGTCGGCGCGGCCAGTGTCAGGCCGGAACGCAGGGTTGCCAGCGTGCCCGGCGGCTTGCCGACGATTTGCTGTAATGCTGCGGTCTTGACGTCTAGATCGTTTTGCGCGGCGATCTGCTGGGCGGTTGCCAGGTCGTAGCGGGATTGGGCTTCGTTGGTGTCGGTAATGGTCGAGGTGCCGACTTCAAAATTGCGTTTGGCCGAAGCCAGTTGCTCGGTAATTGCGGTTTTCTGGGCTTCCAGAAACGCCAGAGCGTCCTGCGCTGCCAGCACATCAAAATAGGCCTGCGCGACCCGTGTAATCAAGTCCTCGCGTGCTTGTGCGAACTGCGCTTCACTGGCCGCTACCGACAGCTTGCCCTGCTGGTAAGTCTCCCAGTTGGCAAGACGAAATAACGGCTGGCTGAGCGCCAGCGCGTAAGTATTCAGCTTGTAATCGATGTTGCCGAAATCGCTGCTCGCGTTGACTTTGGTATAGCTGCCGGAGGCGCCAAGGGCTGGCAGCAAGCCAGCGCGCCCCTGTACGCTACGCTCCTGACCTGCCTGCAATGCGGCCCGTGCGCTGGCGATGACGGGGTCGTTACCGAGCGCGTCGCGATACACTTGCAGCAAATCCACCGCATGCGCGTTGAGCGACATGAAAGCGCAGGTCAGCAGCGGGACGATGACAAAATTACGCATAAATTCTCCGGTGAAGTCGGTCAAAAAGACATCTATCAGGTATTGCAGTACGGCTGGTCTGGCAAGCGCAAGCGCTGCACGAAGAAACGCGCGCGCCTGTCGACCATCTACATCAATACACCGGCATCGCCGGATCAACCTGCTGCGCCCACGCGTGGATGCCACCGCTCAGATTGGTTACTGACATAAAACCGTTTCGTTCAAGAAAATGTGCCACTTGCAGACTCCGAGCACCGTGATGACAGATGCAGACAATCTCGGCGTCGATGTCCAGTTCAGTCAGCCGCAGGGGGATGCTGCGCATCGGCATCGCTACCGCGCCCGCGATATGGCACGTGGTGAATTCCCACGGCTCGCGCACGTCCAGCAAAAAAGGAGTGCCACCTTGCGGGTTACTCAAGCGCTGTGCCAGTTCCACCGGCGTCATGTGTCGCATGGGCGGTCAGAAATGAAAGTGCGATGGCGTGACTGCGTTGCGCAGTGGCTTGACTACTGTTTCGAACAGGTTGACGGTGCTGTAGGCAGCGTCAGACACCCTCGTGATCACTTGGGCAGTCATCACCGGCGCTTCGCCAATAATCGCGACGATCCGGCCACCGACTTTAAGCTGCGCCAAAAATTCTGCAGGGAGCAGTGGCATTGATCCGCTGATCATGATCACGTCATAGGGTGCTGCCGCGCGCCAGCCATGCGCGCCATCGCCGGCCACGACGTCGACATTATCGACGCCGTTGTTGCGCAGGTTGTCACGCGCCAGCGTTTGCAGTACTGGCTCGATTTCAATGCTGATCACATGGCGCGCTCGGTGCGCCAAAAGAGCAGCCATGTAACCGGAGCCGCTACCGATTTCAAGTACGTACTCATGCTTCTTGAGCGCCGCTTCCTGTAGCAGGCGCGCTTCGAGTTTTGGTGTCAGCATGGATTGCCCGCAGGGCAGCGGTATCTCGGTATCGACGAATGCCAGCGCACTGTAGGTGGAGGGCACAAACGCTTCCCGCTTGACGATCATCAGCAGGTCGAGAACGTCTTGATCGAGCACATCCCACGTACGGATTTGCTGTTCGATCATGTTGAAGCGGGCTTGTTCGAGATTCATGGTGGCAGCAGGAGTTGTAAGGTGAA
The DNA here is from genome assembly GCA_043748965.1 of Burkholderiales bacterium. Taxonomy (GTDB): domain Bacteria; phylum Pseudomonadota; class Gammaproteobacteria; order Burkholderiales; family Burkholderiaceae_D; genus Actimicrobium. The sequence continues at coordinate 1,276 of JAYVEF010000243.1, read as the reverse complement.
ACAATCAAATAAGCGGTAGCACCGACAGGCCGCAACCCGCCGGCAGAAAAATCTGCGCCATTCTAGCAAAGGCCGCGCGGCGCGAGCGCTCCACGATTAAATTTCAATCGGCACGGCAGCAGGCAAAATTTCAAAATAGGTTCTGCCGCTTCCGGTCAAGCAGATTCATGCAGCAACCCATGCAAGAATAAATCCACGAAGCTGTTCAGATACGCCTGCGGCGACAGCGGTTGAAAGGAGCACGGCCCGCCGAAAGAATGCTTCCACATCATCAGCATCAGTATCGGTGCAATGATTACGCGAATCGATTGCACGGTATCGATCTGGCGGAATTCTCCGCTGGCGACACCGCGTTCGATCACCCGCGCGACCATCGCATTGCAACGGACGATCACTTCATCGTTATAAAAGTTGGCCAGATCGGGAAAATTGCCCGACTCAGCCATGATTAGTTTGGTAATGCCAGACAACTTGGTGTCACCGATCCGCGCCCACCAGCCGAGCATCATGTCGCGAAACAGGTCGGCACTGGAACCCGTAAAATCCTGCGCCATGGTCTCGGCCTCGCCGAGTACCGGGACAAGATTTTCACGCACTACTGCCTTGAATAATTCTTCCTTGTTGGCATAATAAAGATAGAGCGTGCCCTTGGAAACACCGGCCTGTTTTGCAACGTCGTCGAGCCGGGTCGCGGCAAAACCCCGTTCGACAAACAGATCAAGCGCGGCGTCCAGCAGTTCTTGCGGCCGCGCTTCTTTTCTGCGGGCCCAGCGTGGGGGTGATTTGAAGGGACAATTCATGCGACTGGCGCCCGATATTCGACGTGCTTGTTTGACATGTTTATATAACTTACTTACGAGTCAGTAATATACGGCGCTGCTTTGTCTACGTCAAGCATTGCCATTGTGTCGCCCAGGAATTTCTGCCACGTCAGCGACTCCACCGCCGTCAGCGGCCTCATCACCTTTTGCGACATCTCACTTCCTTACAAAAAAAGGAATCCGCGTTGGGCCGGATGGGTTTCATCTGGTTTTGCAGCATTACTTGCTGCGCATACTGAGTTCATATTGCTGGCAAGATTTTTGTGTGATTCGATGCCCTATCACTGTCGCCTCCATGCGTGATTGCGCTTGCCGCACTCCGCAAAATTTGATGCACATCATGCAAATTTATCGACGCACTCCCTAGAATCTCTCATCACTTGCTTATCCGAAGCACACAACTATGGGCGACTGCCGTAGCGTGAAGGTGATCGGGATCATAGTGAATGTGGACT
>JAYVEF010000242.1:0-3060 GCA_043748965.1 Burkholderiales bacterium | reverse complement strand
CAGGCGCTGCTGAATACCGTCAAGCGTCTGGCGATCCTTCAGGATACGTTCATCGGTAATCCGGGATTGTTGCGGGGTAAGCCCGGTCGATTGCGCAGACGCTGCAGGCGCTTCGTTTTTGGAGCCAATCGCAGAACAGCCAGCTAACCCCAGCATTGCCAAAACAAGCAGCGCTGCCGGACATCGAGGAGCGGAAAAGTCGATCATGGCCATCCTCATCGGTTAAGGTTTCATCACGTTGGGGTCAATCGTCTTATTGGAAGCGGGCTCGTTTTTACTGAACAGGTCTTCATCAAATTTATAGCGCAGGCCGAGTACCCAGCCGCGATTGGTGTAATCGTTGCCCGTCAAACCAGATGCCGTACCGGACGACGCAAAACCACGCCAGTTGTAGCCAAGGGTGGCATACAGGTTGTCCATAACGACGTAACCGATTTCAAGACCATAAGCGTACTGCCTGTCGCCACCGGTACCTTGCAGCACCGAGAAGATGCCGCCGACGGACCAGCGATTAGTCACATCGTAGGTAACCCGGCCACCAAGCAACTGGGCCCGATAACTGTCATTGACGGTTCCAAGCAACAGCTCATTAACATTCTTGTAGGCATAGCGACCCGACAGCCACCAGACACGACTGGGGTGATAGTTGCCCCGGAAGCTGATGACGTCCGTCTTGCTGTTGATCTGCGCGCCGGGCATGGCGTTACGCTCGTCCTTGCGTTCATAAAGTCCAAGGGCATCAAACTTGTTGTTGTCGACAGGACGATAAGCAAATCCAACCTGGAAGCGGCTTTGTAGTTTGTCGGTACCAAGAAGGGTGCGCGGCTTGATGACGCTCAAATATTCACGGCCAAGCAATGTCCAGTCGCTGTCAAGCTTGCGCGCCACACCCGCAGTCAGCAGATAGTTGATGTTGTTATTGTCTTCGCGCCACTCACTGCGCCCAGAAGCTTTCCACAACGGATTGGCGGTGTATTCAAGGCCGACGGCCGCAGAGGTGGCATTGCCACTGGTGCTCGCAAGGCGCTCGAAGTTCGTCGTCATCCGGAGGCCTTCCGCAAGGCGCCAGCCATTGCGAAGACCCAAGGCACGCTGCACTTCCTTGCCTGACGCTGAATCTCGAAGGCGGTATTCGCTGTAAAGCGAGCCATCCGCCATGTATTGAGTATCCACACCAAGAGCGAAGGCATCGCTGACGGGGCCAATGCCCAAACCATATGCACCACTGTATTGGGTACTGCGCTCATACCGGCTATACAGACGCGTCTTGTCGGCGACCCGCCAGTCGGCGCCCAGACGATAAAGGCCGTTACCGGCTCCGCTGAATTGGCGCTGTGCTTCTGCAGACAGATTCAACCGGTCTGTTGCTGCCCATCGGGCACCCAGACGATAAAGACTTGTGGGATCGGTACCCGTTACGTTTTGCAGTTCGCCATCGACCGTCAGGCCGTCCGTAATTTTGTACGCGGCACGTGCAAAAACGGAAGTTCTCTCCAGGCTGGTCGGTGCGGCCGGACTTGGGTTAATAGCGAGATTGCATAGTATTGGTTGGCCGGTCGCTGGATCAATCGACTGGTTACCCACCTGGCTGATGCCATAACCAGTGTTGTAGCCCGCAATCGCACCCGCCACTGTAGTAACGCCCGCTGCATTGTTCGCACAATTGACGGACGTGGTCTGGGTCAGGCTGATTGAATTCTGCTCCACCCGACGCACACCGCCGCCGATGGTCAGACGGTTCGTAATTTTCAGATCAACGCCAACGGAGCCCTGCTCGTTCAGGCTGCCAATAATGGCATCTTTGGAACTAAGAAACTCGCCGGTTACGCTGAGTTTTTCGTTTACGCGATAAGCGCCGGAAGCTCCAACTTCCGTCTTGCCGCCAGTGACGCCAGACGAAGCATTATTGAAGTCGGCACTGGAACGGAGACCATAAGCCTTGTAGCGCAGATCATCGTCCGCATGGCGAATCTCTACACGAGCCGCGTTGCCTTGAACTTCGCCGGACTTGCCCGAAAAATTCGAACTGACATTTGAATTGAAGCCGCTGGCGTTGTTGTTCACCACACTGGTGGTTCGTGCCACTTCTGCAATGACCTCGGTATTTTTGCTGAGCTTCAATAAGAGGTTTGCGCCGAGCACTTCGTAGGGCGCCAACGGATTCTCATCACGCGCGCCACCCACACCAACTGTCAGGACCGGAGTCAACTTCAGGCGTACGTCACCGCCATACACAAAATACTTTGCACCGCCCTGATTGATCTCGTACGTGATGCGGATGGAAACCGGATTGAGCTGATCATCAAAACTCGGAACGGGTGCCCGGAAAAGTATCTGCCCGGAGAACGGTTCAAATTCGTAGTCGGAATTTCGGGAAACCGGTGTAACTTTCAGGATATTGGTCGGCCGGTACCTGTCCCGGGTCAGAATCTCAATCTTTTCCGAACCAGTAACGCCATTCGGATTTGACACAGCATAAGGACCGGAAACACCGCGTGCGGGGAATTCATCAGTGACCTGACGCAAAGCCTGCTGCGCGACGAAGCCATTAGCGGTGACGTTGCCCTCCTCATAGTGCCCACGAACACCTGGCAACGACCGGCTATAAGTGCTCAGGGAACGCGCAGGGTTGTTGTCAATCGTGGTGTAGTCGCCAAGCAGCAGGTAGTTGAGTTTGTTGTCAACGCGGACGTAGAGCTTGCCGGAGCTTTGCGCATCGACGCCGCGAACACTTGAATCACCATAAACAGGATAGAACGCATTGGGATCAATATCCTGAAAGAGCCTGACCCGGGTATCTTTGTCGGAGTCGTATGCGAGCGTCAAAAGATATTCGCCTTTGACCTTGCCTTTCAGGTACACAGCTGCGCGCGCACCCACGTTCGTCTTGCCGCCGTTGAAGTCTTTGGTAAAGCCCTTCAATTCATTGTCAAAACCATCGTTTTCACGGACGGGGGTAATTTGCCGGGGATCAAACTTGTCTGACCGCAACCGCCCTTCAATAAGGCCCACAGCAATGAAATCCCGCAATTCGGGCAAGTACCGGACGATGACCTTTTC
>JAYVEF010000241.1:0-3080 GCA_043748965.1 Burkholderiales bacterium | reverse complement strand
TCACCGAATACGCGGTAGCCGAGGATTTTTTTCAGCAAAGCCTCGGCTTGTTTGGCACTGTCACCACGTTCTGCGCAGACTAGCGCCAGCAGGCCGTGACCGATCATCCCGACCACGATGTCATCAACCACCACCGAGGCCTGCGTGACGCGCTGAATCAGACCGATCATCACGCTGACCTCAGGCCAGCGTGACGCGTGCAAATTTGCGCTTACCGACCTGCAGAACAAAGGTACCGGCAGTAATCTGCAGACCCTTGTCGCTAATCACCGCGCCATTGATGCGCACGCCGCTCTGTTCGACCATGCGCAATCCTTCACTGGTCGAGGCGCACAGGTTGGCCTGCTTCAGCAACTGGCCGATACCGATGGGCGCGCCATGCAGCGAGACAGCTGCAATCGCTTCGGGGATGCCGCCGCGCGCACGATGGTCGAAATCGATCAGGGCGTCGTGTGCGGCCTGCAGCGTGTGAAAACGCGTAACGATTTCCTGGGCCAGCGCAACCTTGATATCGCGCGGGTTGCGCCCTGCCGCGGCCTCGGCGCGCAATTGCGCAAGCTCGCTCAATGAGCGTGCCGACAATAATTCATAGTAGCGCCACATCATGTCGTCGGAAACGCTCATGACCTTGGCGAACATGGTGTTGGGGGGTTCCGTGAGGCTGATGTAATTGCCTTTGGACTTCGACATTTTTTCGACGCCATCAAGACCTTCCAGCAACGGCATGGTCAGAATGCACTGTGGCTCCTGACCCCAGTCCTTTTGCAATTCACGTCCCACCAGCAAATTGAATTTCTGGTCGGTGCCACCCAGCTCAAGATCGGATTTCAGCGCTACCGAATCGTAGCCCTGCATCAGCGGATACAACAATTCGTGGACCGAAATCGGCGTGCCGGCCTTGAAACGTTTGGTGAAATCATCGCGCTCCAGAATCCGCGCCACGGTATACCGGGACGCCAGCTGGATCATGCCGCGCGCGCCCAGCGCATCGCACCATTCGGAGTTGTAGCGGATTTCGGTGCGAGCCGGGTCGAGTACCAGACTGGCCTGTGCAAAATAAGTTTTGGCGTTCTCTTCGACCTGTTCCTTGGTCAGCGGCGGTCGGGTGATATTGCGACCCGACGGGTCACCAATCATCGAGGTAAAGTCGCCGATTAGAAAAATTACCGTGTGGCCGAGATCCTGCAACTGCCGCATCTTGTTCAGAACCACCGTGTGGCCCAAATGCAAATCCGGCGCGGTCGGGTCGAGACCGAGCTTGATACGTAGCGGCGTACCGCTGCGTTCGGCGCGCGCCAGCTTTTGCGCAAACTCGGATTCAATGAGCAGTTCGTCAACGCCGTGCCGGATAGCTGTCAGCGCGGCTTGCACTGCGTCTGAAAGCGGCAACACGGTAGTGGCAGGGGCTGCGGGCGTAAATGATTTATCTTTTATCAATTTTGGTTCGACATTCGTTGCGCCTGAGCGCTCAATTAGCGAAAAAATGGCGAAGGGCTTTGGTATAATCGGCGTTTTCTTCAATCCATTGCAGCGAATCACTTCAAAAGCAAAAAGAAGAAGGAAGTGAATCGAACTCGCAAATTCTAACTTATTGCATGTTCAATTCAGACAAAATCAACCGCGTATTATCAAGTTCTCGCCACCTGTTCGGCGCTTCACGCAAAACCCGCATCCTCTCTGCCTCGGCGCTGTTTCTGGCCGTTTGTGCGTTTGGCGCGGCTGGCGTTGCGCCGCTGGTACCGGATGCGTCCGATGTCCCGGTTAAAACCGTGGAGCATGCATTGGCTCTGCCCAATATCGCCAGCCAGATCGAGGCCATCGAACAGGCGCAGCCACTCTATCTACATGAAGAAAAAGTCCGGCCTGGTGACACCCTGGCGGCAGTTCTGCAACGGCTCGGTGTCGAGGACGAGGCGGCCGAAGCTTTCATCAAGACCGACCGCGTAGCGCACCGCGTGATGCAATTAAAGCCCGGCAAGCGGATTCAGGCAGAAACCACTGAAGACGGCGAGTTGCAGTGGCTCAGCAGCGCGTTCGGGGACAGCCGCGAAGCGGATGCCAAAAACATCCTGGTGGCGCGCGACGGCGAAAAATTCAATGCCATCGAAACAGCCGCCAAGCTTGAACGCAGGGTCGAGATGCATACCGGCGAAATCCGCTCATCGCTGTTTGCCGCTACCGACTCGGCGCAAATCCCCGATAACGTCGCCAAGCAGATCATTGACATGTTCGCCACGGACATCGATTTCGCGTCGGATCTGCAACGCGGCGATCACTTTGAAGTGGTCTATGAAACATTTTGGGAAAACGGCGAGTTTGTCCGTGCCGGCCGGATACTGGCGGGCGAATTCGTCAGCGGCGGTCGCACCTTCAAATCAGTCTGGTTCGATGAACCGTCCTCACATCAGGGCGGAGGCTATTACAGCTTCGACGGCAAGTCTCTCAAAAAGGCCTTTCTTAAATCACCGCTGGAATTCTCGCGCATTTCCTCCGGTTTCTCGATGCGCGTGCATCCGATTTCGGGCCAATGGAAGCAGCATAAAGGGGTCGATTTTGCTGCGCCGATCGGTACGCCGATTCGTGCGGCAGGTGACGGCGTGGTAGATTTTGCCGGCGGCCAAAACGGTTATGGCAACGTGGTGGTGCTGAAGCATTGGGCCAACTACTCGACGGCCTATGCGCACATGAGCCGCTTTGCTCCGGGGTTGCACAAGGGCGCCAAAATCAGTCAGGGCGATGTCATCGGCTATGTCGGCATGACGGGTTGGTCGACCGGACCGCATTTGCACTACGAGTTCCGGATCGACAACCAGCCGCGCGACCCGCTCTCGGTCGATATCCCGAACGCACAGCCTCTGGCAGGTACCGAACTTCAGCGTTTTCGTGCCGTCGCCGGCGACATGAGCCATCGCTTTGCGCTGTTGCGTCAGGATGACAAAGGTCTCAAGCTAGCAATGAGGTAAGCATCCCCCTCCTGCCCGCCGCGCGGTGGGCCCGGGAAAATTAATCAACCGTTCGCTGCGCCGCCCTTGTAGAATTTAGGTTTGCGAACGGTTTTTTTATGCCTGCCGACCTTGCAG
>JAYVEF010000240.1:0-3113 GCA_043748965.1 Burkholderiales bacterium | reverse complement strand
AATAGCCACCTGGCCGAAGACGCAGTGCAAGAAGCCTTGATCGGCGCCTTGAAGAACGCTGCTTCGTTCGGTGCGCGTGCCGCACTCAAGACATGGGTATTCGCGATTTTGAAAAATAAAATCGCCGATGTGTTGCGGCAAAAGCAGCGCACCATCAATGCCGGCAGTCTGATACGCGACGATGAAGAGCAGGAAGATTTTGCCGAGCTGTTCAACGCCAAGGGATTCTGGCTAGCCGACGAACGCCCGCAAGCCTGGGGCAACCCAGTCGCCTGTCTGCAGGAGCGGCAATTCTGGGTCGTGTTTGAAGCCTGCCTGGAGAACCTCCCCGGCAAGCAGGCGCGGGTCTTCATGATGCGCGAATTCATCGAGATGGAGTCGAATGAGATTTGCGCGGCAGTCGGTATCACCACCAGCAATTTGAACGTGATGCTGCACCGGGCCCGTCTGCGCTTGCGGGAATGTATGGAAAATCGCTGGTTTGCCAGGGGAGAACGCCATGATGAATTGTGAACAAGCCACCCGGCTGCATTCGGAATCGCAGGAGCGCGCGCTGTCCCTGACCGAGCGCATGTCTCTCAAGGCGCACGTAATAATGTGCGCCGGCTGCCGTAATTTCGGCCTGCAGATGGGCACGCTGCGCCAGCTTGCGCGCAGCTATGCCAAGCGCGATATCGAAGGCGGCGGCGTGGGCGACGGTTCAGAACCCCGCTAGTACAGAGCGGTAGCTGCGATCCGCACCAGCGTGGATCGCCTGCAGATCTCTCTGCAAAAATAATTCTCCTTCACAAAATTTAGCTGTAACAAGTCCCGCGCGTCATGCGACTACGGCTGGGACAAGTTTGCAACGCGCGGTGCCGGCGTCGCAGCCACGTCTATTTTTATATTCAAAAATGCCTGCAGGGCAGCCCAATACTTTACGCACAAGGAAAACACCATGACCGATTTCAAATCAAACCTCGCCAAGCTGTCGATCGCCGCACTGACCGCCGCCATCGTCGCACTGCCGGCCGCTGCCGCCGATACCGCTACCGATGCTGCCAAGTGCGGCGCCAAATGCCACCCGGCCAAGACCGCAGTCAAGCATCGCGCTAACCACAAGGGCATGAAGTGCGGTGCTAAATGCGGTGCAAAGTGTGGTGCGAAGTGCGGTGCAAAGGCCGGCGCAAAATAAGAAAGGCAGCGATTCGGATCAATGCGCGCCGTGGTTATCGCAACCTGACACATGACTGGCCCAAGGCATGGCGTGAGCGCTGAACTATCCCGGCACGCGACCTCTCTTTTATCGCCATTCGTTATCGACGATCAGTGCGATGCGTTGCAGGCGGCTGCGGCACTACTCGATTGCTATCAAAAGTTGGCCACTACCGGTCGGCATTTGCTCGCGCCGCTGTTGCACGATGCAACGCCGAAGCAATGGCAGCATTACCCCATCGACGATGTCATCGATACCAGCTCCGGCTTTCAATATTTTTATCATTCGCACTCGCCTGAAGATCGGCCCGAGGCGGGCGAACACGGTCATTTTCATTTATTTGCGCGACTCGACAACGCGGCGCTTGCAATCGATCCGGTGCGCGAACAACGCTTTCTGGAAGCGCTCGCCAGCGCGCCGGCCTGCGGTAATGTAGCCAGTTTGTTGTGCATCGGGCTTGACGCCAAGGGGGTGCCGACGTCGTTATTTACCGTCAACCGCTGGGTCACTGGCGGTCACTTGCTCAGCGCCGATGCAACGATGGACTTGCTGACGACGTTTCATGTCGACACCCCCGGCTTAGCGCCGCTCAATCAATGGCTGTCCGCGATGCTCGGATTGTTCCGGCCGCAACTTCTCGATTTGCTGCAGCAGCGCGATCAACACTTGCAGGCATGGGCAGAACGCACGCGCGACGGCGTCGACCTGCTCGACGACGAAAGCCTCGAGGTGCTGTCGGCAACCGCGATCGATGTCGACCAGCAGCTTGCCCAACTGGCTTGAGCATCGCAACGCGGCGGAATCGGCAATGCGGCAATGCATCCAACAACCCGGCTGCAAAGCCGGGAGTGGTGTCAGTGCTGTCCCAGACAGCAGGCGGTTGACCGGCGCGAGCGGTGATTGGGCGGCATCCCACCAACGCTCTTGCTTCGACACCGCGCGGAATGGGGGGCGCATTTTCACATCATGGGCGAGGCGGTATCCTCCCCGTGGCTTTTTTCGTTGCAGTCAACCGGCGCGCCGGCGCCCCAATCGTCGCACGCCGTCGGCATACTCGCCGTCGGATCGGCTGCAAATTTTTCCATCAAGAGTCTCGCTGGCTTGTTCAGGCGCGCATCGTCGAGAGAGAGTTGAGCAAATTCTGTTGTGGTCCGGTGCGTCGGTTCGGTTGTCAATGCGGCATCCAAAAAGCTAGATCAAACGCTAGTTCTGGCGAGCCTACAAGTCCTTCCGATAGTCGTTGAAAGTAAATATGTTTCTTGGACATGTTTTGCCCGTATCAGACTTGTGTATTAGCCCATGGATCGAATCTAGCCAGTTGACGATTTGGAATCACTAAAAATCCCGAGAATTTGAATATGAGTTCTCTTTGAGAATACACCAAATATTTACCAAAAGAATTATTTTAAATAATATTTTATTTCTGACGCCGTTTTACAAACAATCTGAGTTGGTGATCGCTCACGCGCGTACTCTATATAGAATTAAAAAGAACCATACAAAAATATAAAAACCAGCATGTTTAAAATAGACTTTTTTAGTACAACAGGGGGGCTGGCCAATTTCGACAGTGTATGTGGGCGCGTGCGTACTCGGTTTCCTGTAGCTAATCCGGTCGAGCGTTCCGCAGGATTTTTATTATGACAATTTTGATTGTTGATGACAACAAGACAAATTTGCTTCTACTGTCGTCACTGGCCGAATCGACGGTTGGTATTCCTACCGTCACGTTCGACGACCCTGTAGAAGCGCTTTATTGGTGCGAAGGCAATATCCCGGATCTGGTGCTGGTGGACTACCGGATGCCTTATCTTTCAGGTAACGATTTTATCCGGCTGTTCAGGCAGATTGCCGGCCTTGCGGACGTACCGATCATCATGGTCACGACTGAAAACCAACGCGAGATCAGGCAGGAAGC
>JAYVEF010000239.1:0-3116 GCA_043748965.1 Burkholderiales bacterium | reverse complement strand
TTTCATTGGCGCGGCCGGATTGGCCCACGGTTCAGCGTGCGAGACCGAAATCTGGCAGCCGTTGGCGAAGCTGGTCTCTTGCGCGGCGCCGGGCTGGCGATCGATCACAGTGACCTCATGGCCGGCCTTGTGCAAAAACCAGGCTGATGCAGTTCCAATGATCCCTGCTCCCAAGACAATGACTTTCATGGCGCTCTCCAAATTTCAATACCCAGATTGTAGAAAATTCTGGTCACATCAGGCGCGCAATGAAGCCGCTGAATTATTTATTTATGCTTAAAAAAAATTAATTATTTTGATTAATAAAAAATTTACAGCTATTTCTTTTCAGAAGGCAAGCGGGAGAATTCCTGCGCCACGGCGCGGGTTATTACTTCTTCGACCGTTTGATGCAGACCGTGCTTGATTTGCAATGCCAAGCCTTCAACTGCAATTTGCAGCACATCGGACAGGCTATCGCGTACCCGCTGTTCCAGCACAAAATCAATCCGGCTCAAGACCTGGCGCGTGATGCGTTCGCCTAATTCAGCTTCAAGTTGCTGGCGCGCATGTATGCTCAGCACCGGGTCGGACGGCGGCACGACGAATTGTGAATTGGGTGGTGCCTTGCGCCGGTCGAACTGCAGCGTCGGCACCGCCAGGTCGGTCAAAAAACTGGGTGGCAGATCTTCGGCCGGAATTAACTCGAGTACTTCGGTCAGCAGGGGGATGCCGTTATCGGCTGCGTTGTTGTTCATGTCTTGTCCGCGACGCAGTGGGTCAGCGGATAGCCGCGTTGCTGATAAAACCGATACCGCTCGCGGCCGCTGTCGATGTCTTCCGGTTTGACCGAAACAATCTCGAAGAGCCGCTCGAAGCGGGCAAATTCTGGTGGCGTCCGATCGGTCAGGTTGATCAGGATCTGATGATGCGGCAATGCCGGGGCGTCCGCCCCAGCCGCTTTCAACAGTACCGGTGTTTGCGGGGCCAGCACGTCGTCGGCCATCACATGTGGAATGAAATCGAGCTCCGAAAACGTCCACAGGGCCGCGTCCAGTGCCGCCAGTTGGGGCGGCTCGGCCAATATCACCACGCACGCGTCTGCGGCACGCGCCTTGCGCACCAGTCGGCAGACGTAGCCGACCTTGTCTCCGATATTGCTATGAAAATCGACCCGCGTCATGGTTGCTTCAAAGCGCGTCGCGGCGCCCTTGACGCCGTTGGGGCGTGTAGCGAAACCATCAGAAGTGGAATCCGGGTGGCGCTTTGTCGTTGACTGCTTTGGGGGCGATTTCGGGACTCGGATCACTGTCGATTTTGGCGCTAGCCTTGATTTGTTTCTCGACGACGGGTGCAGCGGCCACTGCGGGCGCGTTGCGGTAGTCTGGGGCCAGCTTGCTGGTTTCCGGATATCCAGCAGCGCTCAGCGTGGCGCCCCATGTGGAGCTTTCAAACCCAATCTGCCTGGTGCGTCCGACTAAAAGCAGTGGCAGGGTGCTGTCGCCGCCGGCGCGTTTTAGACGGTCACTATCTTCTGGCGTGGTCACGGTTTTTTCAGAAAACGGTACGCCGCGCGTGGTCAGAAAGCTTCGGGCGCGATCGCATGCGCCGCAGGCCGTGGTGGTGTACAGCACCACCGGACTGCTTTTTACAGCCTGCGCGACTTCATATGGCAGGTTTTCCGCCGTAGTGCCGCCGCTGCTGATATTTTTGGTCTCCGCCCGTTTGGCCGAGCGCGGAGGCGGCGTGTCGCTGTAGGTCACCTTTCCATCGGCACCAACCCATTTGTAGAGTTGCTGAGCCGTCGCACTGCCGACGATCAACAACGCTGCGACCGCCAGTATGGTCAGTTTGATTTGCCGAGGTTTTGTGACAATCTTCATGCTGCATCCTTTTCAGTGACTGGGGCTGGCGCCTACCGGGGTCGCCATGCCGCTATGTCGCAACAGTGCATCGATGTTCGGTTCGCGGCCACGGAAAGCCTTGAAAGATTCCAGTGCCAGCCGCGATCCGCCGACGGCTAGCACTTCGTGCTGAAAGCGTCGACCAGCTTCGCTGTAGCCTGCTTCGCCTGATTCGGCACGGGCCTCCTCGAAAGCGCCGTAGGCATCGGCGGACAGTACTTCAGCCCATTTATAACTATAGTACCCCGCAGCATATCCGCCGGCAAAAATATGGCTGAAACTGTTTTGGAAGCGGTTGAAAGATGGCGGTATCAGTACCGCAACCTGTTGCCGTACTTGATTAATTAAAGCGAGCACGGACAGACTTCCGGCTGGATCATAATCGCCGTGCAGGCGCATATCCAGCAGCGAAAATTCAATCTGGCGCAATGTCTGTAATCCCGACTGGAAGTTCTTGGCAGCGGTCATCTTGTCGAACAGCGCCTTCGGCAGAGGTGCGCCGGTCTCGACATGCGCTGTCAGGTTTTGCAGTACATCCCATTCCCAGCAAAAATTTTCCATGAATTGGGACGGCAGTTCGACCGCGTCCCATTCGACGCCAGAGATCCCCGAGACGCCGATTTCGTCGACTTGCGTCAGCATGTGGTGCAGGCCGTGGCCGAATTCATGAAACAAGGTATTGACTTCATCGTGCGTCAGTAGCGCAGGTTTTTTGATGCCGTTGACCACGGCAGGCTCGGTAAAATTACAGGTCAGGTACGCCACCGGCGTCTGTATTTGCTGGCCGAGCAAACGGCGGTCGCGCGCCTCACCCATCCAGGCACCACCACGCTTACCGGAGCGCGCATAGAAATCCAGGTAAAACTGTCCGAGCAGTTTACCGGCGCGCTCGATCCTGAAAAATCGGACGTCCGGATGCCACATCGGAGCGCTATCGGGTTTGATCTCGACTGCGAACATGCGCTGCACCAGTTCGAATAATCCGGCCGTTACTTTAGCCTGAGGGAAATACTGTTTTACTTCCTGCTCTGAAAACGCGTAACGTTGTTCGCGCAGCTTTTCTGAGGCATACGCCACATCCCAGGCTTCGAGCGAATCCAGCAACAGTTCGGTGCGGGCAAATCCGCGTAGTTCGTGCAGGTCCTGTTCGGCGAAAGGGCGCGCCCGTTTCGCCAGGTCGAGCAGAAAATCCGTGACCTGCTGCGGTGAATCGGCCATCTTGGCCACCAGCGA
>JAYVEF010000238.1:0-3118 GCA_043748965.1 Burkholderiales bacterium | reverse complement strand
CCCCAGTGCGCGTAAAGGAACTGACCGAGCGTGATCGGCGCCGGTTGCTGATGCATTTCCTGGCGTTGCCTGACAGCGACCGTCTGTTGCGCTTCGGTACCGTGCTGTCGGATGAGCTGGTCACCCGTTACGTTCAAAAGCTCGACTTTGTGCGCGATACCCTGTTTGGCGTCTACGACGCCAAGCTACGTCTGATCGGCGTCGGTCATCTGGCCTTTGCTGCGCGCGACGCGCGGCCTGCGGTGACCGAGGCGACCAGCAAAGAGCGTGTTGCCGAATTCGGCGTGTCGGTATCTGCCACGGCGCGGGGTTTGGGGGTCGGCACGCGGTTGTTCGAGCGCGTTGCAATCCATTGCCGCAACGCTGACGTCGATACCCTGACGATGCAATGCCTGGCGTCAAATCAGACCATGATGCGAATCGCCCGCAAGGCCGGCATGGAAATTCACCGTACCCACGGTGAAGCCGATGCTTACCTTAAACTGTCGCGCGCCGATCCCGTCAGCGTGCTGCAGGAAGCCGTCGAAGAACAAGTCGCGCAGCTCGACTATCGATTAAAAGCAAACACCAAAGCCGCCGTCAAATGGCTTGGCCATTTGCCTGGATTCAAATAGAGGCGTGTTGCTGGGTCAGACCAATGGTAGTGCCGTCGTATCCTTGATCCGTTGTAACGCAAAACTCGATTTGACATCCAGCACGGCCGGATGACGCAGCAGTGTCTCCATCATGAATCGCGAAAAGTGTTCCATGTCCTCGACATGCACCCGCAGCAAAAAATCCATCTCCCCGGTCATCGCGTAGCAGGCCACCACTTCATGCCAGTGCGCCACCGAGGTCGCAAAATCTGCGCGCGACGATCTCGATACCGCAACGCCAGGCGCGTCGCTATGTTTTTCCAGGCGGACGTTCACGTAAGCCAGCAACCCCAGGCCGATTTTTTCAGGCGCCAGCAAGGCGACGTATTGGCGGATCACCCCCGCCTCTTCCAGTCGCCTGATGCGTCTCAGGCACGGCGATGGTGACAGGCTGACCCGTTCGGCCACTTCCTGATTCGACAGCCGACCGTCGTTCTGTAATATCGCAAGAATCTTGCGGTCGGTCTTGTCCAGTGCAATTTGCGCCATAAATTACCTATTCACTCAATATTCAAGCAATTTTATTGCGGCAAGCGCGCGGGTGGGGAAATAGTTTGGAATTTTCTGCGGCGCGCTCCGGCCTATACTGTGGCCACAAACGGCACCGGCTTTTGTTACTCGCAATAGCTACCCCAAGCCGTATTATTTGCCCGTTCCATCGCTGTCAGCGTCAGCGGTAATCATTCAAATCAAGGAGACCTGCATGCAATTCCAACCCTGGGATAACCCGATGGGCACCGACGGTTTCGAGTTTATCGAATACGCGGCACCGGATCCAAAAGCGTTGGGCGCGCTATTCGAGCAAATGGGGTTTGCGGCAATAGCGCGGCATCGTCACAAGGACGTGACGCTGTACCGGCAGGGCGAAATCAACTTCATCATCAATGGCGAGCAGGACTCATTTGCGCAACGCTTTGCGCGGCAGCATGGGCCGTCTATCTGTGCGATTGCATTTCGGGTGGACGATGCCGCGTTCGCGTACAAGCGCGCGCTGGAATTGGGTGCATGGGGATTCGATAATCGCACCGGCCCGATGGAACTGAATATCCCGGCGATCAAGGGCATCGGTGACTCGCTGATTTATTTTGTTGACCGCTGGCGCGGCAAAAACGCGGCCAAGGGCTTGCCCGAAGGCGCAATCGGCGACATCAGTATCTATGACGTCGACTTTGTCGCGATCCCCGGCGCGGTCGCTAATCCGGTAGGTAACGGCCTAACCTATATTGATCATCTGACCCATAACGTGCACCGCGGTCGCATGAAAGAATGGGCCGAGTTTTATGAGAGTCTGTTCGGCTTCCGCGAAGTGCGATATTTCGATATCGAAGGCAAACTGACCGGGCTGAAATCAAAAGCCATGACCTCTCCCTGCGGCAAGATTCGCATCCCGATCAACGAATCCTCGGACGATAAATCGCAGATCGCCGAGTACCTCGATCTCTACCACGGCGAAGGGATCCAGCACATCGCACTCGGTACCGATGATATTTACGGCACCGTCGAAAAGATGAAAGTCGATAAGGTGGTGTTTCAGGAAACCATCGCTACTTATTTCGATCTGATCGACCGTCGCCTGCCCGGCCATGGCGAAAATCTCGACGCGTTGCGTCGGCTGCATATTCTGGTCGATGGCACCAGCAGTCCAACCGAGCGCGAACTTCTGCTGCAGATTTTTACCCAAACCGTGATCGGGCCGATCTTTTTTGAAATCATTCAGCGCAAGGGTGATCAGGGCTTCGGCGAAGGTAATTTTCGAGCGCTGTTCGAATCGATTGAACTCGATCAGATTCGACGCGGCGTGCTGAAAGACGAAAGCGTGGCGAGTTGACCATGGGCGCCAGCGATCGCTCGATAGAGCAGGCCGAATTTTTCAAGACGCTCGAAGAAAAATCGGACGGTGGCACCCTGCGCGGCGATTATGCCAAAGCCGATGCACAGTACGTCGTCGCCCAAAACTGGGACGCCTATACGCCGGCGCAGCATGAATTATGGCGGCGCCTGTATGAACGTCAGGCGCGTTTGTTACCAGGCCGCGCTTGCGATGTCTTTATCGAAAGCCTGAAAAAAATGGATGCCTCTGGAGGCATCCCGGACTTTGCACACACTTCCGAACAATTGCTGCAAGCGACTGGTTGGACGCTGGTGGCGGTACCGGGACTGGTGCCGGACTTCACGTTTTTCGAGCATTTGGCGAACCGGCGGTTTCCGGTCACGGTTTGGTTGCGCGAGCCGGAAGAATTCGACTACATCGTCGAACCGGATGTGTTCCATGATTTTTTTGGGCATGTGCCGCTGCTGTTCAATCCGGTGTTTGCCAACCATATGCAGGAATATGGCAAGGGCGGGCTGAAAGCACTCAAGCTGGATGGTCTGACCCAACTGGGCCGCCTGTACTGGTACACGGTCGAGTTCGGCCTGATCGCCAGCGAGCACGGTTTGCGTGCCTACGGCGCCGGGATCCTGTCCTCCGGCGGCGAGATCGC
>JAYVEF010000237.1:0-3129 GCA_043748965.1 Burkholderiales bacterium | reverse complement strand
TTTCGGTAATCACCTTGCTCCAGAGCGGCGCAGCGAGTTCGGGACGTGCTAATGCGGTGGTGAGTTGCGCCGTGACCGCATCGATCAATTGTGCATGCGTGAGCTCAATCGCGTCGGTCGATGCACTGATCACTACCGCCAGCAGACCGGCCTGGCGCCCATCGAGTTGTCCTCGATCAAACACAAATTGCCCGGGCTGATTCAAGCGCAAGTCGTCGATCAGCGCATAGAAAGGCCGAGCAAGTATACATTCCGCGGCGTATTGCAAATAACAGGTCGTGATGGGCGCATACTGCAACGCGGTCAGCTCGCTCACATCCTTCAACGGTGCCAATAGTGTGGCGGCCATCGGTGCATCAGTGGCGATAATAATTTGATCGAACAGCGAGTAGTCATCGGCACTGCGCGACACCTGTTCGCTGGCATAAAAATCGGCATCGGCGTTTGTCGATGCAATGTCGAGTCGCCATTGATTTTGTACTCGATGCAGCGCGCGAACACGGCAGCCTGTCGTCACAGTACTTCCGTACTGCTGCAATTTCTTCGCTGCATGCTGCGGAAACAGTGCGCTCAGATCGCACCGTGGCAAAAGCATGTCAGAACTCGCGCGCCACGCGCCAAGGCTATCCTTTAGCACGTTCAAGAAAATCTGCGCCGAGGCGGTCTGGGGTGGCGTATTCAAAGCAGCGATGCAGAGCGGACGCCACATCAGTTGCGTCAAGCGCTCAGTCTGGTCGAATCGTTCCAATAATTCGGCAACGCTGCAATCAGTGTCCAGATGCCATCCCATCCAGCGCGCCAGCGATGAGAAGCGCAGCAATGCGAGTTTGTCGGCCCGTTTTAACCCGGTACTGCGTAAAAGTGCGATCAGCAGGTGCCAAGGCGCCGGCAGTTTCGGCGCGACAAAGTCCATGCCGGTAGCATTCGGATACCGCATTTGCAGCGGCAGACGCAATAGTGTGGCGGCCGGGTCGACGCCGACTTTGCGTAACATTTCCAATGTCTGCTGATACGCGCCCAGCAAAATGTGCTGGCCGTTGTCCAACGACAGGCCTTTCAGATCGACCCGCCGCGCCCGGCCACCAAGCGTGCGCGCGGCTTCCAGCAAGGTCACCGAGTGTCCGTTGGTGACAAGTTCGACGGCGGCGGCGCAGCCGGCCCAGCCCGCGCCGATCACGGCAATCCGCAGCGGCGCCACGATCAACTGCGCACGTAAGTGCGCCACGCCAGCCAGAGCTTGCGAATCGGGGTCAACGAGATGCGCTGCCGAAGCACCTGAAACCCGTCGCGTTCGATTTCGCCGAGCAGAGCGCGGTAGATAGCAGCCATGATCAGGCCGGGCCGCTGAGCGCGCCGATCAACTGCCGGCAATAGTGCAAAGGCTTCGTCGTAGGCGGCTTGCGCACGCAGTACCTGAAAGTGCATCAGACGTTCGAAGTTGTCACTGTGCCGCGCGTTGAGCAGGTCCGCCGCAGTCACACCAAACTGCTGCAGTTCGTTGACCGGCAAATAGATGCGGCCGTTGCGTGCATCTTCGCCGACGTCGCGGATGATGTTAGTCAGCTGAAATGCCAGTCCGAGCTTTTCGGCATAGATCAATGTGCGTGGGTCGGTGGTGCCAAAAATGCTGGCCGATAAAATCCCCACCACGCCGGCCACATGCCAGCAGTAGCGCTGTAGCCCGATATAATCGAGATAGCGGGTCTGATCCAGATCCATTTCCATGCCATCGATGATGGCCATCAAGTGCTGGCCATTCAGTGCATACGGTATCAGGTGCGGCTGCATTGCCAGCGTGACAGGGTGCGTAGGTGCACCGGCCAGCATGGCGGCTATCTCTTTGCGCCACCAGATCAACTTGGTGCGCGCGATGGCAGCATCGGTACATTCGTCCACGGTGTCGTCGACCTCGCGACAAAATGCGTACAGTGCAGTGATCGCCCGGCGCCGCAATGGCGGCAGGAACATAAAGCTGTAATAAAAGCTGGAACCGCTCTGGGCGGCCTTTTGCTGGCAATATTCGTCTGGAGACATGGAAGGACGCGGGCGAAATCGAAGCCACTATGCTAGCCGACTGCGATGGCACAAACAAACACAATCTGGTGTTCGGCAAATTTCAGACCGCCGCTGCGCTGTCGCGCATCCGCATCGACCGCAGCAGCATCACCAGCCAGTCGCGCATGCCTAGTTGCGGGCGATGCCGGAAAATATCGTAATCCGCGCGTTCGATCCGTTCCAGAATACGCAGGCCACCTTGCACCACCAAGCGCAATTCCCATCCTGCCCGTCCGCGCAGTGCCAACGCCAGTGGAGCGCCCGACAAGAGAAGGGCGCGCGCACGTTGAATCTGAAACGCCATCAGATTGCGCCATGCGACGTCCACGCGCTGCTGATCGAGATGTGCGCTACTGACATGAAACTGTGCGAACTCATCCATGGGCAAATAGATCCGAGCCTTCTGCCAATCGATGGCGACGTCCTGGCAAAAATTGACGAGCTGCAGCGCCGAACAGATGGCGTCGGATTGCGCTTGGTGACGTGCATCATTGACGCCATAAAGCGCCAGCATCAGCGTGCCTACCGGATTGGCGGAGCGCTGACAATAATTCAGCAGTGCCGAAAAGTTCGCATAGCGCAGGGTATTCACATCTTGCCGAAAAGCTGACAGCAGATCCCGAAAAGGCGCCAGTGGCAACTGCCAATCCCGAATGATAGCGTGTAAACGGCGAAACAGCGGATCGAGAGAAGCCGTACCGTCAGCTATTTGGTCGAGTTGCGCTTCGAAGTGATCTAACGCCGCGATGCGTTCAGACGGCGAGGCGTCACCTTCGTCGGCCAGATCGTCTGCCGTGCGGGCGAAGGCGTAGATCGATTCGACTGGCAGGCGCAAGCGGGACGGCAGCAGCAGCGACGCGACCGGGAAATTTTCATAATGATTGACTGCCATCGAATCCGATCCGCGGACAACGCTGATTTTTCAACATGCTTAATTACAACAATTCTTCAAAGGAACTGACTGAAAAGTCAACTGGCTAACGACAACAACCATTATAATTACTAACCAGCAAGTCAGTAACTGCAAAAATCGTTTTATCGGCGCATCAATTGCCTGCATCATCAGACACCGGA